>JAGLGH010000074.1 GCA_023144115.1 Nanobdellota archaeon
TAGGTAGACCTTATGATTATCTAAACCTTAAAGTTGAAGACCCGATAAAAATTAAAGAATTATTTAAACTAGTGTCAGACAACTATAAAGACAAAAGGTTCAAACTTTTCTCAGAACTTTATTTAAGATCTTTAGAGGGGGGTAAGATTGGGCTGGACCTTAGATTTTTATTATTGATAATGGCTCTTGAAAATTTGTATTTGCCTGGAAAAAATCAAGAATTATCATTTAGGTTATCTGTAAAAGTTGCCAATATAATCAGCAAATATGGGTATGGAAAACCAAAAGAGAATTATAAAATAATTCGGGAGATTTATGATGTTCGTTCAAGTCTAGTTCATAATGGGAAAACCAATAAATTAGATAATAGAATTTTTTCAGTATTGACTTCCATTGTGAGAATATCTCTGATTATTTATCTAAGAAATAAAAACTTATTTTCAGAATCAAAACCCATTGAAGAAATAATTTTCCAATAAAAACCCCACTCCATTTATTTAAACTAATCAAAAATTGGGTCGAACGATAGTGAGCCGTTTAACGCTTGTTAGGCAAAGTGCCAAAGGCATTTTGACGTTTCCTTTTTCTAGTGGCGTTAAGCGAAAGACGTAACTATTTAGAATATCCGGTTTACCTGCGACTTTCTCGTCGGAGGCAACTCAAATATTTTGGGTAACTGGTATTTAACGTAATAATATGACGTTAAATACCTTATATCTCCAGTTATGCGAATTAAAAATATTCAAACAAAGCCTAATTAAAGCTCCATTTATGGAGAGAGGCTTAAATCAAAGAGATTGAAAAAATAAAATAAACAAATATTATTCAGGATAAGCTTTATCTCTATCTCGTAACAGCATAACTCTGCACTTTTTCAAGAAGGGCTTTTGCTTCTGCATTCTTCTCGAAATATTCTCTGACTGGACCAATCAATTCATTGATGTAATAAGCTATTGCCTGTTTCAAATCCATGGGGTGCAATTCTCCCTTGCTGTATATGTCAACAAGCTCGTTATAGCTTTTTATTGTCAGGTTGCCTCCGAATTTTTCAGGTCTTTTTATTTCCATCTTGTCGAACTTTTCAAATACTATGAATTTTGCATATTCCATCAAAGGGTTTTCTTCAACCACTTTTTCAGGGCAATATGCTTTATTCATTTTTCTTTTGATGTCTTCTTCGCTGTCAGTCATGAATATAGCTGAATCTGGTTTTGACTTTGACATCTTCATTTCAATTGCCTTCTCAACAGCATCTGCGTATTCTCCATTTTTTGGGGGCAGCAATCCCTGGAGCATATGGTGACTTATAACCACTGGTTTCCAGTATCCTATTTTAGGACCGATTTCTCTCGCAAGCATATTGACTTTTCTTTGATCCAGGCCTAATTGGCACACATCTGCGCCTAAGTGAAATATGTCTGCGCACTGCATACAAGGATAAAATATCTGCGATGCCTGCAATGCTTCGCTTTCTCCTCTCCCCATTATCTGGGAGCATCTTATTATTCTGTTCAAAGTGGTGTTGATTGCCACTTTCATTACTTTCATCCAGTATTCTTCCTCTTTCACAAGGTCACTTGCCCAGATAAAGTCAACTTTATCAATATCCATACCACATGCTTTCCAGACTTCAATCTGATATTTTCCTACTGCCTGGATTTTTTCAAGATCTCCTCCCATCTTATTGTTTGCCCAGGCATGCCAGTCTGCGACAAACATCTTGAATCTAAATCCTGCTTTTATCATCTTATTTATGTTTATTGTGCGCAATATACCCTGGGCAATATGAAGATTTCCAGAAGGCTCGAACCCATCATATGCTGTAAGGTCCTTTTTTTTAGAAATCAATTCTCTAAGTTCTTCTTCAGTTGTTATTTCTTCTCCAACTTCTTTTATAAGTTTTAGTCTTTTTTCAATATCCATGAGCTTCACCAAGGGGCATTAATCTCTGGTAGTTATTATATTTTTCCGTTTGATTACGTTTATTTGCAGTAAATAAGCAAAACATTTAAATAGTAAATATTTTATCTAATTAGTTAAGAAAAATTAATATAATCGAATGATGATCAAATAACATTCGCTAATGAGGGGTTATCCAAATGACTGAGGAAGAAGAAAAAAAATTCTCAAAACAACTAATAGGGAAAACTGTTGTAAGCAAGACTGGAAAGAGGTTTGGGGAAGTAGGGGATATAGTATTTGAAACAAGAAGTGGAGAACTTATCCATATAGTGCTTGTGAACCCAACACAATATACTGAAAAGCTTGAATTAGAAAAGGATAAGCAGGGAAACAATATACTTATTCCTTTTAGTGCAGTAATGGCTATAGGGGATTTTATGGTTATTGCTGAAGAAGATATTGTGTAAAACAAAAAACTTTTGAATAAGTCTTTGACTTGTGCGAAAGTTTTTTACAGTGTTTTTCTCTAATCCAATATCTTTGTAAAATCTGGATTTTTAGTAGTAAGTTATTTAAACATGCTTTATTTTCTTCTAAATTATGAATCATACAATATGGACTGAGAAGTATAGGCCTAGTAAGTTCTCTGAAATAAAGGGGCAAAAAGAGATAGTTAATAGAGTTGAGGCTTTTGTGCAACAGAAGAATATGCCCCACTTGCTTTTTGCAGGACCAGCAGGCATAGGAAAGACTACATTATCATTGGTTGTTGCAAAGCAAATGTTTGGCGAATCCTGGCGTAGTAGTTTTCTTGAGTTAAATGCAAGTGATGAGCGAGGCATAGACGTAATAAGGACTAAGGTAAAGGATTTTGCGAGGACAAAAGCGATAGGTGGAGTGCCCTTTAAAATTATATATCTTGATGAATGCGATGCTTTGACAAAAGAGGCGCAGCAGGCACTTAGGAGGACAATGGAGAATTATACACAAACCACAAGATTTATCCTTTCGTGCAATTATTCCAGTAAAATTATTGATCCTATCCAGAGCAGGTGCGTAGTGTTCAGGTTTAAGCTTCTTAAGAAAGAAGAAATATTTTCACTTATAGATATGATAGCAAATGAAGAAGGACTTAAGATAACAGAAAGAGGTAAAGAAGCGTTGTATGAGATATGCGAAGGTGATTGCAGGCGGATGGAAAATATCCTGCAGAGCTGTTCAGCAATAGATAAGGATATAACTGAGGAATTAGCATATTCTTTAGCTTCAGTAGCCAGGCCAAAAGAGATAAAAGAGATTCTTGATCTCGCAGTGCAGAATAAGTTTATAGATGCAAGAAAAAAGCTTTTGGATACAATGCTTAATTATGGTTTGTCAGGCATTGATGTTATTAAGCAGATATATAAAGAAATCTTAAGCCTTGATATTGATAATCGAAGCAAGATGCAGATTATATCTGATTGCGGAGAGGTCGAGTTCAGGATGACTGAGGGAAGCGATGAATATCTTCAGTTGGAGTGCCTTCTCAGTAAAGTATGTCTTGCAGGCAGCAAAAAAGAATAAGGATTTTACAGGAACTAAAATCAGGCAGGGATAAATATCCTGTAAAGAGGCGAATCAAAATGCCACAGAAGAAGAAAAAAACCAATCAGGCAGCAAAGAAAACGCAGGTAAAGAGGGTGCAAGTGAAGAAAACTCCAGCAAAGAGAATGCAAGCGAAGAAAATACCAGCAAAAAAAACAATAAGGAAACCTGTAAAAAAATTAATGCCATTAAATAAGGAATTGAGTCCTGAAGAGATAATTTATTCAGTAACAAATGATAATATAATTCAGGTTTCATCAGTGCAAGATTCTGAAACCAGATCAGGATTGGCAGAGAAAGAGATGCTTAAGAAAAGGGTTGATGATTTTAAAATTCAGATCAATGAAGCTAATATTCATATTAATACTCTTACGCAAGAGGTAGCAAAGAGAAATAATAATTTAAAAATCCTGTCTGATGCTTATATAGAACTTAAGGGTAAATTTGACAGCAGAAATGAGGATTTGGAAAGATTCAAATCAAACTTTGTTTTAAAAGAGAATGTCCTAGAATCACTTAAGGAAGATATAGAAAAGCGAAAAAAACAGGCAATCAGGAATAATCTTAATATAGAAGCATTGTACAAGCAGCTTACAAGGACTGATCTGAAAGCAAGGGAAATTACTCTGTTGAACAATAAGCTGCAGGCAAGATGCGACACTTTGACAGAAGAGCTTAAGAAAAAAGATATAGAAGCAGTACATATACAAGAGAATACAAAAATACTTATTATGAATGAGCGAAAAAAACTTAAGGCAGAATCAGAACAGATGCAGGCTAAGATTTGGCAGAAAGAGCAATTTCTAAGTAAAAAAGTTGAGCATATGATTATGCAGCTTAAGGAAAAAGATATAATTATTGCAGAGAAGAGCAGAAAACTAGCGCAAATTATGAATACATATAGGAAAATTAAAGATTTTGTTGCAGAAGTTCAAATCCCTGAAAGTTCAAGATTAAATATTCAGCATCCCATACCTCCACGTCCAAGCCATCCTTCTTTTAAACAAAAGATAAAAAAAGAGAGTCCTAAGGAGATTTATGAAGAGGTTTCAGAAGTGCATCCACAGGAGCTTAAGACAGAA
>JAGLGH010000075.1 GCA_023144115.1 Nanobdellota archaeon
CCGTCGTCATCTGTAGCAGTTACTGTGACATTGTTGTCGAACGAATCACCAGCATTCCCCAAGTGCTCTGCTGTGAAATTACATGTGATCATCAGCCCAGGTAAAAGATTGTACGGCAGAACCACACAACCAGAAAGATTTCCATATGTATCGGATAGAGTTGTGATTGTTGCTGTATCTACTGTTGAAGGGTTGGTAATATCTACAGAGAACATGAATGTTCCACCAGGTTCCATCAGCGAGGGTGTTGTTGTAGATTTCACAATTAGTAATGGTACTGCTGCTACATCAGTCAGATTGACTGTCACATTGTTTGAAACTCCTCCTACCTGATTACCACTCTCATCTGTAGCAACCACTATTACGTTGTTTGTCCACTGATCGAATGCATTACCTGTATGAGTCGCAGTGAATGTGCAAATTACTGACTCATTAGGACCCAGGCTTGTTACATTATTGCAATCAGGTGTACCGTATGTATCATTTACACTGATGATTGTGGCAGTACTTACTGTCGAAGGGTTGGTGATCACTGCTGTGAAATTGAACTCTCCTCCTGGTTCAGGCAGTGTCATAGAATCAACAGATTTCACGATGGTCAGAGGTACTGCTGCAACGGGCACAGGAATATCTGTTACTATGAGTGGATCACAGTCGCACTTCGAACCGGTTCCTGCTGAAGAGAGGTTTGTGCATACATCCCCCTGGTTGTTATCCCATACGCGGCAAGACTTGATTACCAGATTATTATTTTCATCTGGAATACAATCGACTGTTGTGGTCACTGTCCAGGAGACGTTAAAAGGTTTCCCTTCCAAATCACCGCAGGTATCATTATCGATATCTAGGAAGAAACTGGGTCCATCACCACCGCCTATTGCAGCTACTTCTCCGACACAATCATCTCCATTATTGACTTCCCCTGTTTGGGCGATGAATATCCCTAGGTCATATCTTTGGTTGGCAGTAGATATGTAATTGATTGTAAGGTTGAGTGTGATATTATCATTCGGATCAGTGCATATGTCTCCATCGACACCTTGAGCATTTACCACTGTTGTAATGACATCGTTTGCTGTGCAGGATCCTAGATTTGTAGGACAAATAATTTCTGATAGGGTGGTAGGTTCAACTGCAAATGCAATTGCTGATGTCATGACCAAGGCAATGGACACACCCATAATCATAATCGCTGACCTAAACCCCTGCCTCCCAAGCAGCAGACATGAATTCATCAATTTATTTGTTCGTGTTATGGCACTAACCATGCCAGGCATAGTAGCTATTATCAGCATAGCTAAAGCTACAAGATTCTTTTTTTTGTTATTCATAGATACCCCTCCATGTTTCATTCTTAAATTCTTTAACCGAATTTGTCAGAATTGAATGGGGAGTCAGGTTATTAATCCTCAATGCAGACGATATTGTTGGAAATGTCTGCATTTTGATGCATTCTAACCGAATCAATAAATAAAGAATAACCCAACGTAGCGTTTTAGTTCACATTGTTGTTAACAATGTCTTAATCATCCCAGTTTTCCGACAATGCAACAATAAAACTAGATTTATAATCTAATACTATTTAAATATTTCGGAAATAATCTTAAAAATGATGCTTAGAGTATTACTATCACGAGCTTTAATAGGCATTAGCTTGAGTTCCAAATATAACTGAAAAACGTGTTTAATTGAAGATAATCTAGAAGAAACTGAAAAAACAAAAATAAAAAAATTATTCTTTCTTTATCCTTACTGATTCCTGGATAAGGTATCTGTATTTGTATTTAAGCGTCAGGCTCAGATCTTCTGTGTATAATGTGTCTTCAGGCATAGCTTCCTTGAGCTTGCAGCTAATCTTTGCTTTACCTGCAGAGTCAAATCTTCCTTCATTAAGCTTACCTGCTGCTCTGCATTCCCATTTGCTGTCGCTAGAGGAAGTGAAAGCGAATTTATTATATCTTGTGTCAAATGATTCACCGATTATCGCAACATCTCCACCACCGACATTTTCTACTTCAAATTCAACAGCAATCTTGGCGCTTCCTGCAGTTGACTCTTTTGCGTGATTGACTTTGATTGGCGCTCCTGAAGAGAATACATCTTTTGATTCGCTCACTTCACATATTGAGTCATCCTGCAGATCTTCCTTAAAACAAATCTTTTTTGCTGTTGCTTCAGTTTTATATTTGAATACGATTTCTGCAAAGAGATCCAAATCAACTGATGTTCCGCTGAATGCGGTTGTATATTTTGCATCATCTGTGCCTGGGGTGAAATCCATGATTTCTTCTCCACCGTCTTCATTTATTTCTGAGATCATATCTATTGTTTCTTTGTTGATTAATTCTCCTTGAGGCACAATACCTGAAAACGAGCCAAGATAGATTCCTTTGAGAGTTACAGTTATATCTCCTGGATTAATCTCATTTTCTCCTTTGTTCTTAATAATGACCTCAATAGGGAAGGTTTCGTCTTCATAAATCTCATTTATTTTTGTCTCATCATTAAATATGCCCATATCCATGAATTCTGCGACTATGCCTTTAGTGCCTTCCAGATAGGGGGATTTTGAAACCTCTTGTACCTCTCCTTCTTTACATCCAGAAAGGAGAACTGCTAGTAAAACAAGTAAAATCAATATTATCTTTATTTTTTTCATTTTTTATGCCTCCATGCTGTCCATTATTTCATAGTTTATAAATTTTTAGTATTATACTTTGATTATCTCTACCCTTTTTTCAATCGATGATGAGTATGCATAATCAAGTTCTATATGCAGTGGTGTCCTGAATGCTGTGTCTGCTACGGGCTTTTTAAATTTGCATGTTATGAATCCCTCGCCAGCAGACCTTAGTATGATAGGTTCAGACCCGCTGCCTTTTGGTGTGCATTGAGGGTGTGAATCAAATGCAAGCTTTGCATTAACTCTGACTCTGTTGACATCTTTTAGTTCAAGTTCAAAAGGGCATGCATCATAAGATGCCCAGTCAATGACTTTGCCATTGCCGACATTGCGTATGTAAATGTCAAAAATTATGTGGTCTGAACTGACTCTTTCTTCAACCCTTGTGATTGCTACAGGTGCACCCTGGCTGCCGCCTGTACTGATAGAGTCATCAAAATGGCAGACCTTTTTTTCTTCTATGATCTTATAAGGCTCAGGATCTATGCAGACCATAAGGTCAGCAATAGTCTTATATTTATAGCATGCAGTTACCAATATTGAAGCATCATATTTTGGCCCGCCAAAAGGAACCTTGACTCCTCTTGTATCACTGTATGTCTTTACTTCATATCCACCATCAGGATATTCTTTTGACATCCCTCTAAGGCTTACAGGGATATGACTTCCGCCTTCCCAGCTGCCCCTTATTGCATTAGAATCAAATCCAGATATCTCAAGTTTCCCGTCAAAAATATCTGATTCAGGATAAGCACCCCTGTTCTTAAGTTCTACCATTATATCAAGGTGATCGCCATCATATACTTGGTTAGGTGGAGCATTTGGTATGAAATACATTTCTAATCCTCTTGTACCTTGATGATAGTCTGTCTCATCAACAGTGACCGCACCTTCTTGCAAGCATCCACATAAAAATATGATCATTATAATACAGCTCAATATGCATAATTTTTTGTTCATTTCCATTTATTTTCACTCCACTATTTCTTGCTATTGATTTTTGACCATTTTAAATTTTATGGCTTAAATACTGGTTTTCATTAGTGTAACTTCTTTTGATATTGTTTCCATATATCCATATTCAGCAGTGACTGTGATTGGTGTATAAAAGCTAGGATTATTATCAGCTATACCTTGCTCATGCGTGCAGATTGTATAATCCAGCCCATCTCTCAATTTCAGTATTTCTGGCTTGCATAATAGCTGTTGTTCTGATAACACAGCGCTTACTTTTATTGTATTGATATCATCTTTTGCTAGCGGCTGCGAAGAACAAGCTATGTCAGCCTTGCCCTGCTTGACAATTGTTCCATCCCCCACATTGCTGAAATGAATCTTTAACTGAGGCCTTACTACACCCTCATCTTTTGATACTAATATGGTTGATTCAATGTGTGTGACTGCTACAGGTGCGCCCTGGTCGCCAAGAGAAATATCTGCTGCGCTGCATACCTTCTCTATAGATTTTAGATTATATACATCAGTATCAACACAAAAGTTTGCATGCGCTTTTGTGCTGTAATCATAACATGCAGTAGCATATATCAGAGTCTGTGCCTGTTCTCTTTGAGGTCCAATGTTTCCTGCTTCTATGCGCGCGAGATAGACTTGTTCATCTCCTGTGGGCATGTTCAGGGATCTTCCATTAATATCAAAATATATCCTGTCGTTGCCGCCTTTGTCCTGCCAGAATATTTCTCCAATATATTCTTTTTCATATCCCAGAAGGAGATAGCCTTTTTTTACGTCAGATGTTCCTTTGTTTTCTATCCTTATTCCAATATCAAATAGTGAATCCTCCATGACTTTTGGAGGCGGAGCATTCTGGATAAAGCTAATTACAAGCCCTTCAGACCCTTCTTCTATGTCTTCCAGAGTTGGTCGCTCAGGTGTATATACCTTTTCGCAGCCAGATATTGCAATGAGTAATATAATTATAAATAAAGACGCAGGAGCAATTAATAAGGTGGACTTTATTGTTCTTTTTGGGGTATTAGACGCCATCTTAGCTTACAACTCCATTCTTAAGTTCCATGTTTGGGCTGAAAATAAATGCATTCCAATCAGCAGGTTCTTGTCCTGGCCTCTTTATCATCACCCTGTGTTTGCCTGAATCTGAATTTCTGTAATTGTCAAATGTTGTTATTATCATCTGGTCTCTTAATGGCTGTCTGCTGTCGCTGAGCAGATATACTGCGCCTTGAGTCCCTGATTGAGAGCCTTTGATAAAATAATATTGGTCATCATTAGTCCAGATTGAATCGTTATTTGTATCAATGCCTATCAGGTCATTTTTTTTGAACAGCCCTGTACCAATCGCTTCTTCTTTTTCTTCTTCTGTTTCAGCAGCTTCTTCTCCCCTGCACAGCATGTTCTTCCATTTAGTGAAATAGGCTGTTGCGCCTTCTGAAAATTCTTTTTCAAGACCATTGTTTGAAGCATATTTAGCTAATGTTTTAGTTATTTTTTCTTCTTTAGTTCCTGTTTCTTTGTCCATTGTAGCTTTCAGGAATTTTGCAGCTTCCATAATATTACTTATAGGATTATCCTTGAATATGTCTGGGAATTTGATACCATAGCCTGCGATAAAATCAGGTATATTGTTCTGGTTTTCATCAGTATCTCCAAGATTGCTTGCCTGACTCATGACAGCAGCGATAAGAGCTTCAGTTTCAATAATATTCAGGCTTGCAGGTCTGTTGGATTTAATTGCGCCAGTGACTGTGCTTTGGTATGAAGCATATCTCTCCTGATGGCCTTTATCAGGAAGGTTATTCTTGTCTGCTATATAGGCAGGGCAGTCCTGCTGTTTTATATCTTCTTCTTCTTTTAATTCTTTGCAGCCATCATATGGGCTTTTCTTGATATTCATTGACAGGCTTCTTGTTATCTCATAATCATATTCAGAAATGACTTTGAAATTTTTTGTTGATATCGGCGCATTGCCAAGGAAATTGTCATATTGTGATTTCTCTATGCTTACCCTGCATACAAGGCTCTTGTAAAGCTTGATTCCCTGCTGGCCTGCAGGGATAATCCTCTGGTTTTTTCCATCCTGGTTTATGCTGTATATATTGCTGTTAGCATCATCACACCACTCTTTTTCTTCTCCTTCTTCTGAGAAAATGTCTGCGCAGTTCTTCTTCTCAAATACATAGCCTCCACATGAAGTGTTGTCTGAGAAGCTGTCATGTTCAAGACTTATTTCTTTAGGGAGAATTATTGTCATGTCTTTGATATCTTTTATCTCTCCTTCCCATATATTTTCCAGTGTTATGCCTAATCTGAATGATACACTTGGCAGGCTCCTGTCTACTCCTACAGGTTGTGTCTTTTCAAGTTCTATTCCTATCTTTGCAGGTCCGCTGGTGGATAATGCAATCGGGCTTGTATCTGATATGCCCAGGTTTTGAAGTATATCCTGAGATGTTGTTATTGCTGGATCTTCTCTTATCAGGGTCATCATCCTTTCCCTATCTATAAAGTAATTCCTGAGATATGATAATGTCTGGAAATTGAATGCCATGTTGAAATATATTGTCTTTGAGCCAGGAGATAACCTGCATTTGTTAAATATGCAGTCGATGTTCATATCTTCATATTGTGAGATGTTTTTTATTGCTGGATTGATTGCATCAGGAAGCACTGATTCTGCGCGGCAAAAACTTCTGAGCATTATATCTTCTTTAATGGTCCTTACTTTTACTCTTGCATAAATTGTCAGAGGTTCGTCTTCATACACTTCAGTATCTGTGGATTTTATCTCAATTATGCTTACCCCCAGCTGCTGCTGGACATTTTGGTCAACTTGGGATGTGTAATAATCCCCAAACACCATGGCCTGCGTTATGTTCTTCTGCCTTTCAACCCCTGTGATAATGGATGTAACAAAAGTTTTTGCATTTGACCATACTTTGTCTTTAAAATCTATAAAATCCTGAAAATCTTTGCCATTGAGATGTTGAGGTCCAAGGTCAAAGACTGTGACAACAGAGAAAAAATAAAAAAAATAAATTAAGAATATAGCCCATGCCATAATTGATTTTGCTTTTGATCTGTTTGCATACATTAGGGCAGCTATTACCCAGACAGGAATGATCAGCTTATTCAATTGAAATATGGAGAATAAGAAGAAGTCAATAAACACAAATGCCAGCATAAGGTAGTTTGCTCTGGTTTTGTCTTCTTCTCGTTTATACATAAGAAAAAATAGAATTGCGCCTGCCATAAGGATGTGTAGCATGACCCCTGGATCAAATAAGTAACCAAAAGTGAATAGGGATGTGATAAGAAGTATTAAAGGAATTCTTGAGATAATCTCTTCCCTGCTGGAAGCTTTTCCTAAAAAATGCCAAATAACAAATAACAGAATAGCAATGCCAAGGAAGGATCCTTTTCTTGTCAGACCTTCGATGCCTGTTATCTTGATAGCCATCCAGAACTGCTTGGCGTCTATACCTTTGAAATGCGTAAGGAAGAAATCAGAGAGATAAACTAATATAGCCACAAAAACCCAAACAATGCTGCCTTGGTTATCATAGCCTGACCTGGTTGTATTTACATAAGCTTCTTGTTCGTCTGCCATCCATTACCTCTTTTCAGACAAGCTCTATACGCAGATAATCTATATTAAGTCTTGTATCAGGTTCGATAACTAGTGTGTTTGAGCCTTCATCAACCCATCTGCTGATGTCATAGTCATAATAATCCTCGTCTTCGTCAAGGTCGAATTCATCGCCGTGATCGTTTATCCTGAATGCGCCTCTTTTTTCATAGTTTTCCCTGAATTCAATTTTGAGCTCTATATCATCTTCTCCTGATATTATCCTATCATATTCCTCTTCATCAAGATAAAAGGAATATCTCCATCCTTGCTCTTCTTTGTAGGCAACAGATATCTCGATACTTTCTATTGTATATGTTCCTTTTGTTGTCTGGAAGGTCATATAGTTTTCTCCTTCTTCAAGCAAGCTTGTAGATATGGGCTGAACATAATGATCATTGCATTCAGGTATAGCAGAGAAGATTTCCCTATTATTCAACAATATATCGAGTATTCCTGTTTTGCCTTCTTTGCACAACGGTGTAAAGTGAATCTTTGCAGATTTGATGTTCTCATATTCTGATTCGCTTATAGTGAAAATGTTTTTACTTTTTTGCTTTGATATATCAGTTATATCTGCTGTCAGTTTTACATTTTCAATCCTATATTCATTTGTTTTCCAGAACTTTGCGCCTACACCATCAACCAGGAATTCAATATTATTGATATCTTTTAGGTATTGAGTATCTATACTGATTGGTGTTATATCTCCTTTTCCTGCAGTGTATTCATAAAGCAGATGTCCATTGAGCTTTATTGTCAAAATACCTTCTCCCTCATTTATCCTCATGGAAAGTAGGATATTCTCGGTCTTTTCAAGGTCATCTATAGCAAATGTGAAGTTTTTGAATTCTTTGTCAAACCAGCCGCTTTTTATTATGAATGGGTTGAATGTAGCAATCTCTTTTGCATTTATGATTTCAAATAGATATACACTTGGCAGTTCTTTGTACTCTTCTTGTTCAAAAGGAGACATAATGATGCCTTTTTTCTCTAATAAGACATCCTCTGGCAATCCTGTGGTTCTGTCTCTTCTAATTGTTGATGTACTGTCATCATCTTCAAGGAGTTTTTCCCGCTCTTCAGGAGCAAGGAACAGAATGTAAAATATTATCAGCAATAATATTATAAGCACAAGGGTTGCTGCATGAGAACCTGGCGACTGGCCTTTTTTTATCATTGTAATCACCTGCAGATATTTTTTAGTATTAATAAAGCATGTTTAAGCTTATGGTCTTTAGTAGAGGATTCACAAGTATTGAAGCTATATAAATGTATCGGTTTGAAGAGAATATATTTGGGGTTTAGGTCTAGCGTAATTTTCTGAATTTTGTTTTTTATATAATTCCAAACTTTTTTAAAAAATTTCTTTTTAATTTACTCTATTTTTCTTGTTTTTCTCATTTTCCTAACCTTTAATTAACGAACGCAACTACCTTCGGTGGTATTCTCTCCCATCAGCAGGCACTTCTTTAATCCAGCAACCCTAATAATCAAATGACTTAAATATTTAAATCACTCTGAACGGACACAGCGGACGTACTTGCTGCCGAGTTTACCATTGCGACCCACAGTGCCATAGGGCACCCAGAGTATACGAGAGTTGTATGCATCGTCCTCAGTTGAACTCCAGTAGTAAGAATTCACAAAGGTACCATAGTCCCCTGAATTATCAGAAATACATGCCAATTCATTTATTGTTGGCAATCTTCCCCCTAGGTCCTTACAAGCATCTCTGGCAGGATATGATGAAAAAGATACAGTATTATCTGCCACTAAAGCATACTTTAAAGGATAATCTGAATCCAAACCAATAGCACATTGAGGACTTCGACAATCAGTCGCTGTTGGTCCCCATGGTTTTTGGTCAACAATATTTATATGATATACTTCTATCCCTGAACAAGACCCACTAATCCAAAAAGGATTGGTACAAACCCCATCAACACTACATTCATACCCCTCATCACAACC
>JAGLGH010000076.1 GCA_023144115.1 Nanobdellota archaeon
CTAATTGATTCAATTCATCCTCAAAATTACTGCTCTTAAATAAATCCATCTTAGAAATTCTAATCATTGCCTTATTTATAAGATTTACGAACATTTTTATAAGAAATCGCATTCTACTGCACTATATGACATTATATATGATAGGACTCGGGCTGAATGATGAGAAAGATATATCGCTTAAAGGGCTGGAAGCTGTAAAGAAATGCAAAACAATCTATCTTGAAAAATATACTTCAATCCTTCATTGTGACATAAAGAAGCTTGAAGAGCTTTATGGCAAAAAGGTCATAATAGCAGACAGGGATATGGTTGAGTCAAAAGCTGAAGATACAATCCTAAAAGATGCTGCAGAAACAGACACAGCTTTCTTAGTAGTTGGGGATGTATTCGGCGCAACAACTCATACAGACCTCATGATTAGGGCAAGAAAAAACAACATTAAAATTCAGATAATAAACAATGCCTCAATACTCAATGCAGTAGGCATCACAGGCTTAGAACTTTACAAATTCGGCAAAACAACATCAATTGTATTTCCGCAAGAGAACTGGATGCCTCAGACACCTTATGATGTGCTCAGGGAAAACCAAAAGATGAATCTTCATACATTATGCCTTCTGGACATAAAAGTAGCAGAACCTTCTTCTGAAGACCTAAAAAAAGGAATCAACAAGATCCAAAAACCAAGATTTATGAAAATAAGTGAAGCGATTGACTATCTGACTAAAATTGAACAAAAAAGAAAAGAAAATATATTCACGCCTGAAACATTATGCATCGGATGCGCAAGACTTGGATCTGAAAACCCCACAATCATTGCCGGAAAAGCAAAAGACCTCATTGAAAAAGATTTCGGAGAACCTTTACACTGCCTAATCATCCCAGGCAAGCTTCACTTCATTGAAGAAGAAGCTCTTAAGTTTTTGTAAGTAATAAGTCTGCTATTCAAGGAGCACCAGCATCATCAGGTCAAATCTCCTTCGATTAATACTGCTTGCTCGTCGCGAGGGGTCGCTCCATCCGGGAACGCAGAGCCTTCTAAAAACACATCAAGAGATTTGAAGATGCTTGTGCTCCGTTACATCCGACTTATTACATACGTTTTGGAAAACTTTATAAATAATCCTCTCTTTCTGCTAGTTTACATAGCCCCGTAGTGTAGTGGCCAATCATCTAGGATTTTGGGTCCTGGGACCTCGGTTCGAAATGTTTTGTATGAGCAAAATACTCAGTCTCAGACATCACACGTATTTCCGAGCGGGGCTATTTTTTCTTTAAAAAAATAGCCATACACCAATTCTTATCATTTTAACTATCTCAAATCTCTTGCTAAACACCCTAAACAATAATTAGTCTGCTCAGCCTTAATTTTATTAAACGCATCCTCAATAGTAATCTTCTTCAAATCCCCATATTCAACTGTCCCAGCAGGACAATCATATATCCCTCCCAGAATATTTACAAATATGCTAGCTTTTCCTTGTTGCGTGCAAGGCACCCCTCCCAGGTATGGCCACAAACGGATATATTCAATTCCTCTCTCTTTATCCTGTATTCTTATCTTATCTGCAAGAACAAGAAAATCTTTTCTGCTGACTTCATTGTCTGTTCTGGTTGCGGTTTTTCCAGCAGGAATAAATGACCCCATGCAAGGCATTATGTTATTTTCTCTGCAATAATTAAATATTTCAGGGACCTCATTAATTGTATCTTTTGAAACAAGAGCATTTATGCTCAATCTTGTTTGATATTCTCCAGTTGCTTTGTTAAATCCTGCTTCAATTAACTTTTTTAATCCTCTGTCTCTTTTTTTTGCATAATTAATTCTGTTGACTAACTGATTTTGCTTTTGTTCATTAAAACTATTGACTTTAATCATCACAGAAGTTCCTGTTTTAATAAAACAATTAATCCAATAATCATTAATCTTGCTTCCATTGGTCGCTACTAATGATGTTATGCCATAAGAAAATATTCTTTCCAGCATTATTGGAAGGTTTGGATCTAATAATGGTTCTCCTGCACCAGCAATGTTTATTGTTTTTACTCCAAGTTTTGCTAAATCATCAATTATACTGAGTGAATCTTCTAATAACAGCTCATTTGGAAGCCTTTTTTTTGAGACAATAGGATTCTCCTCTCTAAAACAATAATCACAAGCAAGATTGCATATGTTGCTTGTTTCAATGCTTGCAGTTAACAGTGCTCCTTTTTTCCAGGCTATCTCAAATTCTTCCGAACTTAAATCCCAGCCTTTAATTAACGGTAACTTCATCACTTCTGGAAAGTAACTAAGATATATTAAATTAGTGACCTAATTCTTAACAAAAATGACAAAATATTTAAATTAACAGTGATTATTGACTTATATGAAGCTAGATTTAACTGATAGAAAACTACTTGCCACCCTTGATATGCATGGTCGAATAACAGTCTCGCAATTAGCTAAAAAATTAAGATTAGGAAGAGATACTGTCAATTATAGGCTTCAAAGACTAATCAAAGAAGGCATTATCAAACATTTTACTACCCAAATCGATGCAACAAAACTAGGTTATTATGTCTATAAATTGTTTTTTAGATTCCAAAATGTGCAGAAAAAAGAAAAAGATGAGATATTTGATTGGTTGGTAAAAAATAAATTTGTATATTGGATTGCAGAAAGCAGAGGAAGATGGGATTGCAATATGTCTATATTTGCAAAAGACATACAGCATTTCGATGAAATACATTCTGAATTTATTGATTTATTTGGAAAATACATCCTTGAGCAGGAATTTAATATAACTTTAGAAGTTGGAGCCTTGCAAAAAAACTGGAAACTGCAAAAACAAAAAAGAGATTTAAGAAAATTATATCATGAAAAATCCCAAACAATTATATTGGATGACATAGATAATAAAATATTGAATGTTATCGCAAGTAATGCTCGATTAAAAACAACAGAAATCGCATCAATTATAAATACATCTGAAAGAATAATTAAATATCACTTAAAGAATCTTGAAAAGAAAAAAATAATTCTTGGATACTCCATATCTTTAGATTACGAAAAAATAGGAAAACAATTTTTCAAATCAATAATTGAATTAAATGTTTGCTCAAAAGAGCTAAAAAACAAGATCAAGGAATACTGTAAAAGCAGACCAAACATAATATATTACATCTTTTGTGTTGGTAGCTGGCCATTAGAACTTGAATTTGCTGTTGAAAATAACAAAGAGTATTATGAGGAGATGGAGAAGCTAAAAGAAGCAATACCTGAAATAAAAGGATATGAAACACTCATCTTCCCAAAAGAATACAAGTTTGAGTGGATACCTAAATAAAAACTCCAATCTCTGTGCCTTCTGCAGTCTGTTCAGCTGGATAATCTTTATATGCTGTAAATTTTAAAGTATCTTTTCCAGTAGAAACGCATTTCGCAATTTTAGAAAGGTCTTCTGTAGCAATCAAGGTTAGTGAAAATTTTGTAACTTCATAACCTTCAAGATGCCCCCACAGATCACTATCTCCTTTTTTAGCTTCTTCTGAAGGTGTAAATTCTTCAGGAGAGAAAAACATCCTATTAAACCCATCACACAAGAAATTAACCCAAACAGGGGCCATATACACTTGTTCACCCTTATAGTCATTTAATTCATCGCTGCCGCTTACTTCAATAAAAGCTTTAATTTCAGCAGTTTTTGTGGTGTCATGTTTATTTACTTCACCATAGAAAGTCTCTCCTTCACC
>JAGLGH010000077.1 GCA_023144115.1 Nanobdellota archaeon
TATTCCTAAAATCATGATTAATAATAATATTTTCTTCATTTTTTGCCCCCTAAGTTACTTACCCGAAACTTGAAATCATAACTGAGAATTTAAATGTTGCTATTTCCGACAATTTCCTTTAAGTTTCTTATAATGATTACTTCTGCCCAGGTATCAAGTTCGCAGTATTTTTCAAGATTCCCTCTAACTTTTGCTCTTTCTTCTTCAGTTACATCACAAAATGTTATTTCCTCATATCTCAGACTTGCATCTCCTCCATCTGCGATTTCCATTCCTTCATAGCTCTCTTCAGTAAGTGCTGGAAGGACTCTTTTAAGAGATGCGCTTCCCTGTTGGCTTGGATGATAATAATTAAAGCTTCTGAAAGGTATTAAAAGATCTACAATTCTTAGTAAGATTTGATTCACCCAACCTTTGTATTCTGGAAAGTCTCTTGCCAGGGTATTTAACACCCATTTTTCAAAGACTTGATTATAGACAACAACACTTCCTTGTGTTCCCAGAACTTCTTTTAATTTGACTAAAAATGCTGGTCTTGGGTCCTCTTTGCCCTCAGCTAAAAAGGATATATGTTCTGTTGAACCATCTTCTTGTTCAATATGCAGTGAAAATTGGAAAGGTATTTTTTGATAAGGTCTTGAATTATCATATTTTGGAATAGCAGGTGAAAATGTTTCAAAATCCAAATGATAAAGTGGATAAATTAGAGTGTCAAGGAATTGTTTAATCTCAAAAGGCTGTATATGAACTTCTCCTGTTTGTTCACATTTCCTTTGAATCTCCTGATTATTTGTTAGTTTAAAGCCATCAGGAATATCTGCAATACTATGAATCTCTTTACTGAAGAGTTCAGTGCTTTTCTTTCCCCCATTGTATAATGTAAAGACATTATTCTTTGGCAAGAATCCCCAACATTCATCCATTAAATTACAAGAATAAGGGGAACTGCAATGTCCTCCTATTGAAACCGAGGGTAAATTTGGAGATTTAATAATATTAAAGAACTCATCAATTCGTTCTTGAATATCCTGCTGCGCTTGAACAACTTCAGCAGTAATATCCTGAATTGTGAATAATTCATTAATATTTAATTCCCCTTCTCTGACATACTGATTATTTATAAAACATAAAGAACACCTGGCAATCTCTAATCCTACCATCTCACAACAATATCTCTGAAAAGAGACATCATGAATATTTTCATCCTTGACCCTTGTGCCAGATTTAACCTCAATAATATCAAAAGAACCATCTGAATTTGGTTTTAAGATATCAATTCTTGAAAAGCAATTATTAGCCATAATTCCAGCTTCAAAAAGAGGCACATTTTTTGATAGATTCTCTTTAGTAATATTTAAATTTCCCTTAAAATCATTAGTAGGAATGCTTATCCCACCAGGAAATAATTTTGTAGCAAGAACTCCTACCTCTGTCCCAACATCCATCCTATATTGAGCCTCTCTTAAAGGCTCAGGAACCTTTTCTTTATCATTTATCAAGAACCACAATAGCTTTGGACATTGAAGACCTGCAAGGTATTTAGATTTTGTTAGTAACGCCATTTTAAATCAAATTATTGATGATATATCCTATCAAAAAGGCAAATAAGTTATTTTCACTGTATTTGTTAATAGCATTGTTTGATAATCTTTTATTAAAGTTGGGAATTTATTCTGTAAATCTTCAATAAAGTTTACTAATTCTTTATTTGACTCAACCATAATTTCTATATCTAAATCACAGGTTCCCATTGCTTTTATGATATATATTGTTCGATGATTTGAAGCAATATATGATTCAAATTTTTTTATTATTTGTGTATCAAAATTAACTAAGTTCATAAAAATTTTATAATATGTGTATCCCAAGAGTTCATGATTTATTGTTGGTCTTGTACCTAATAAAATATTTTCCTTTATCAATTTTTTAAATCTGCTTGAAACTGTTTTTACAGATACTTTTAGAATCCTTGATATGTCTATTTGTGAAATTCGAGGATTCTTCGAAAGAGCAATCAATATATTTTTGTCAAGATTATCAAGATTTTTTTTCTCTTCTGTTTCAATTAATTCAAGATAATCCATACAATCATTTTTTAATAAATATCTATTTTTATAAAAGAAAACATTTGTAGCTATTGATTCAGTTCTTTCTTTAATATATCTGCTAAATCTGGAATAAAATTCATTTGCTATTGATTTAAATTCAGTGATATTTTTTGCCCAGATTGTAAATCCATTATCATATTTCCCATAATATTTTATTGACCAGCCAATTTTTTTATTTGTGATAATATAATTTTCTATTTCCTTTAACTTAATTTTTGTGATATTATGAAATTTAACAAAAATTCTGCAGTATAAATAACCTAACTTTGAAATATTTATTATTGGAGCATAACCTAGAATTATTTGTTTTTTCTCAAGATTTTGAATTTTATACTCCACTCCCCTCTTGCTCATTCTGACCTTTTTTGCAATTTCAGAATATGTTTTTCTTGAATTAAAGTCAAGTTCATAGAGTATTTTTCTATCTTTAACATCTAGCAGACCCATATATGTTACAAAATCCCTAATAATATATAAATATTACTATTTTGTGCAAAAATCCTTTAAAAATTTTAATATAAATGATTAGATTACCCCTTTCACATGAAGAATTATTTTCAAAATTATATGGAAGCTATCCTAAATCCTTTGCCTGAACTAAAAAGAACATTTGATGCAGAAAAAGATTATTTTATAAAAGCATTACAGAATACTGAAGAATGCGCAAATGTACTTGATATTGGCTGCGGTATTGGAAGACCTTTGTATCATCTTGCAGGAAAATTTCCATCAGTTCAATTTTTTGGTATTGAAGATGACTCTAAAATGCTTGCAGAAGCATTAAAGAGAACATCAGAGTTCATGAATATTAATATCAAATACGCAGATGCATTGAATACAAAATTTCCAGACGATTATTTCAGTTTTACATATTCGACATTTAATCTAATAGGAAGCTTAAAGTTAGATGAAAGAATATCCTTGCTAAAAGAAAAGAAAAGAATTACTAAACCAGGATCTCTAATCAGAACAATTACCTGGAATAAAGAAGATTATACAACAGAATTTCTCCAGAAATACTATCCAACAATCGGTATAACAATTTATGACATTGGCAATAATAGAACAGTCACTAACAAAGGAACATTCTATAGATTTGGAGGAGAAGAATTAAAAGAAACTTACAATAAAGCTGGATTGACAAATAATCAATTAGTAGAAATTGGAAATTTATGGCTTGCTATTGAGGGGGAAAAAATATGAAACAATATCCAGATTTACCTGTAAAATTTCCAAACAAAGTGCCTTTTGATTTTATTAATGACCTTGATGGATGGTCATTATCCAGGGATGAAGTAAAAAGGTCTAAAGGACGCCTACTTCATTTAGATATAGACTTTGGAACTGATTGTAGCTTAAACTGTCCTATGTGTTTTAGAAAAGATGGTGCTTTGGATAAATTTAAAACTTATTTAGATTTAAATAAGATAAAGAAAGTTGTTTCAGAAGCTAAACCATTGGGCCTGAAAAGTGTAAGAGTGCTTGGTGCAGGCGAACCCTTTGAAAATAAAGGCATATTTAATTTCCTTTACTGGCTGCAAGATGAAGGAATAAAATCAGTAGTTTTTACACAGGGACACACAATCAATAGACTGAATGCAACTAAACTTAAAAAAACCAACACTAGCTTGATGATTAGATATGATTCATTTTATGAAAAGATTGTTGAACAATCAACAGGTCGTAAAAACTTAAAGGCAAAAAAAGATCTAGCTTTAGAAATTCTTGTAAAAAAAGGATTTGTAGATCATAATCCTACCCATCTTGCAATTGTCGCGCCAATAACCAAATATACTATTAGTGGGCTGTTTGAGATTTATACTTTTTTTCGAGAACGTAATATATATCCATTAATTCCTTTTCTTGCCTGCGCTGGGAGGTCACTTCTCCCTGACGGTTCAATCAAGGATGATGTTTCTGAAACAGAAAAAATAGAATTAGTTTCAAAGATCTATAAATATAATAAAGAAAAAGGAATTATTTATGATGGAATCTCATCATATCCAGGCACCCATATCTGTACTTTGCTCTCAAATGGGTTTTACTTGACATCTACAGGCCTGGCATTGAGATGTGAAGGAGATGATAAAACAATAATAGGAGATTTAAAAAAACAATCAATAAAACATCTTTGGGAAAATTCAACTAATTGCAGGAAATATGGTAAGGTATACAATTATGGTTGTCCTCCTAAGATAGGAAAGACAATACCTAAAGGATTTTATAAAAATGTTGAAGATGAACTGAAAAAAAGTAATCTTAAATCCTAAAGATAATTTTGGGATATGAACTCCTCCCCAACATAAATGTTGGGGTATCCTTCTGGGAGGAGTTCGACCAGAAATGTCAAAATCTCCAACCTTAAGGTTGGAGGATTGACATTTCTGAGTATAAGTAGGGGATTAAACTCTCAAAGTGGTTTGCTACGCAGACTTTGAATCAAAATACTCCTGCATATACTTAATCCGATTACACCCATCAACAAATGCCTGAAAAGCGCTTGTTATCGTATCTGTATCTTCACTTTTTCCTATTACACTCCAACCATTTTTAGTAAGCTCTAATTTAGTATAGCCTATTTCATCTGATCCCGCCCCTTTTGAATTTGCTTCAAAAGATTTAAATTCGCAATCAAGGTTTACTGCCTTCTGAATAGCATTAATACCTGCATCTATCTGTCCATTACCTGCAGAACACACAGTTTCAATCCCATTGCCAATCTTTAATCTAATCTCTACAGAATAACCCTGATTAACAAGAGGAGTATAGCTTTCAAGTTCATAATACTTAGGAATCTCTTCATTTCTGATTGCTCTCACCACATCTGCATCATCTGAATACTTTA
>JAGLGH010000078.1 GCA_023144115.1 Nanobdellota archaeon
GTAATATCAGTTTTAGCGATGGCAGTTATATAATGGATGAACAAGCTTCTTATTATAATTATTCAAGAACATTCGATTCTATTCAGATTGTTGAATATAATGTGACATGCAGTGCAATAGGAGAAAATACTGTATTTGCGAATGATACAGCTGTTATAGGTGATATTGCAATCCCTGAGTTTTCAATAATCACTTTAGGGCTGGGATTGATTGCAGTGCTGGGTGGGTTGATTGTGATTCGGAAGAGAAGATAAAATCCAAAGGATTTTCGCTTTATTTAATAATCTTAATCTTATTCCTGAACATGCTGACAAGCTTACTGCTCCAGATATCTGGCACATCTCCATCTACAAGATTTTCAAGCCATTCTATGAAGGGTTTCCTGAATCCTGATGTATCACCTTTGATTAGCCTTTCACACTCATGCCTGAGCATAGAGTCAAGTCCTATTCTGTTAGCAGCTTTCTTAAGATCATCATATAACTGCTCTTTATAAGGGAGTTTAGGCTCTTCAGGCTTTTCCTTATTTTCTTCCTTTTCCTTTGCATACATCCTATTTTGATACTTCTTGGATTTATATGCTTCTTTCTCTTCTGCATCCTCTCCCCATAATGCAGAATAAGATAATGGTTCATGCGAGAGATCAGGTATATCTTTTTCCTCAATTGGCTCTTTGTTCTTAAGCGCTATCTTGAGCTTTACCTGCTGCTGCATCCTTCGCAGGAATTCCATCCTGTCTTCTATCTTGAGTATGTCTGCAAAACCTTGTATGATAAGATTAAAAGCAAATGGGCTTGGGATTGGGTGGGATATCTCTTTGAGCTTTATTTTTCCATCTTCAATATTCCTGACAATCTTTTTTGCATTTTTTAGGTCCATAAGATCTTCGAGGACTTCTCTTCTTGCTTCCTTGAGTATTGGAAAGTCATCAGATATTCTTCTGACAGCGCTTATCAGGATCATGGAGCTTACCTGCTGCCTGCCTACTCTTTTGCGCTTTCCCTTGTAATTCCTTAATATCATAAGAGCTCTTCCTGCGCAATGCCTGAACCTTCTTTTGAGGATTTCTGATTTATCTATTGCAATCCTGCTCAACAAATCAATCTTATCAGAGCGCAGCATTGAGAAAGCTTTCATCACATTCACTTTTTTCAGGTAGCTTATATAGAAACCGTTGTCATTTATCCCTATCTCTACATCCTTGTGTTCTGTCTTTCCGATTATATAAGCGACTGCTCTTGAGAGAACATCATTGACCCGTCTTCCGTAAAGTGTATGAAACATGACTTTTTTGCTTCTGCCGTCATCTATATGTTCGATGATTATTTCTTTATCAGTAGGAATCTCTGCATAGTTATATTGCAGCCTGAAATATTCATAAATCGCGTTTGCTGCATTATCATCAACATAAAGGTATTTATTGATAAAACTGATTATTTCTTTCCCTGTCTTATTGTGATTAAACTTATCTTCCATAAGCCTTCTGAATTTACTTATATCCATAGCAAGGTCAAAGCTTAACGGCAGGCTATCAGAAAACCATCTTGGAACTGTTGGCGGACGGCCTGCTGATGCAGTGACTCTTGCTACCATGCCTGAGGCATTCCTGAATTTGTATACGTTTCCGCCAAGCACAAATATGTCTCCTGGTTTTAGTCTTTCAAGGAATGATTCTTCTATTGTCCCTATGGGCTGGTTTCCAAGTTTGACTATCACAGATGTTTCATCAGGGATTGTGCCGATGTTTGTCATGTATATGACCCTTGCCAGCCTTCCCTTTTTTCCAATCATGTTCTCTTCCTTGTCATGCCAGATCTTGGCATATACATGCCTGTCTTCAAGAGATGTAAATCTGCCACTGAGGTAATCCAGAACTGCCAGATAATCATCATGATTAAGAGTTCTATAGCAATAGCTTTTCCTGATAAGGCTGTATAGTTCATCAACATCCCATTTCTGATCAATTGCCATGCCAAATATCTGCTGCGCCAAAACATCAAGACAGTTCTGGGGTATATGTATCTGATCAATTTTCTTTTCAATGCCTGATTTGAGAATGACTGAACATTCTACCAGATCGTCCATGTTCATCACAATGAATCTTCCTTTAGTTGTTTCGTGCAGCCTGTGGCCAGACCTTCCTATCCTCTGCAATGCCCTTGCTACTGATTTTGGGCTTCCAAGGCATATCACCAAGTCAATGAATCCGATATCTATGCCAAGTTCAAGGCTGGTTGAGCAAACAACAGCTTTCAGTTTTCCTTGTCTCAGCCTTTTTTCAAGATTTGTCCTATGCTCTTTTGACAGCGAGCCGTGGTGCGCACCTATGCCTTGAGCTTTGCTCGAGGTCCCAGAAATCTCTGATTTCTCAGGATTCTCAGAATATCTCTTAGGGAACTTAGCTTTAAGGTGGTCAACTATACGTTCTGTGGCTGCTCTTGTATTAGTGAATATCAATGTTGTCTTATGCTTGCTGATAAGATTGTCCATAAGTGCATACATTTTGTGATGCAATTCTTTATGTGAGATGTTAGTTAAATCTGGCACTGGGCTTAATACCTGGAGATCCATTTTTTTCAGATATTGGATGTCTACAATTTCACAATCCCTGTCTCCAGCCAGGAATCGTGCAACTTTTTCAAGCGGTGCTACTGTCGCGCTCAGGCCAATTCGTGCCATATGGTCAGATAGGTGAGAAAGCCTTTCAAGGCTGAGTGATAGGTGCACTCCGCGCTTGTTGTCAGCTATCGCATGGATTTCATCAATTATGCACCATTGGACATTTTTAAGGTTTTCGCGGAACTTTGGTGAGGATAATAGGATTGCGATGCTTTCAGGAGTTGTTATGAGAATATGGGGTGGGTTCTTGAGCATTCTGCTTCTCTGCGACTGTGTTGTGTCTCCTGTGCGAACAGCAATGCGGATGTTAAGCTTTTTGCCTGCAATCTTTTCCATCTCTGCTAATGGTTCCTTTAGGTTCTTCTCTATGTCATTGTTCAATGCTTTTAATGGGCTTATGTAGACACAATATACTTTATCTTTAAGCAGCCCTTTCTGGTCAGAGTCTATAAGCTCGTTGAGGATTGACAGGAAGCCTGTGAGGGTTTTGGTCGAGCCTGTTGGAGCACTGATAAGGATGTTTTTTCTTGAGTGTATGTCAAGGACTCCAAAGAGCTGCGGCTGAGAAAAAGAGCTGAATCTACTGAAGAACCACTCATCTACTATTGGATTGAGGATTTTTTTAAGCTGTGATGGTGTATTAGGTTTTTGCTTTAATTTGATCATTTAGAGAATAAATTTATTGATTTGCTGTTCTTGTATTGCTCATAATCATCTTTTGTCAATCTAAGCTACCCTGGAAATTTGTTAAGCCAAGTCTATTTTTATACTTTTCTAAAAACTACTTGAAAGTAACACCCCCAGTAATAAAAAAGCAGCTATTCTTTATGAATTTATGTTTAGTAGGTTAAATAAGATAGGTAAAATCATAAACAAAGATTTTTAAACATCTACATATATATAGCTAAATATGAAGACATTATTTATAGAAGCCAGGGCTAAGGGTCTTAAGATACCGAAAGATATCATATTCAAACTCCCAGATACAATTGCATTAGCTGCAACAGTACAGTTTGCAGGAGATATTGAAGACATAAAAGAAAAGATTGAAAAGACAGGCAGACAAGTAATTCTTTATCAGGGCGCAAAATCAAGATATCAGGGGCAGATACTCGGGTGCGATGTAGAGAAGATTGAAGAAGACGTAGACGCGTTCTTATATATAGGAGATGGCATTTTCCATCCAAAGATGTTGGTAATAAAGAACAATAAGCCAGTTTTTGCGTACGACCCTTTTAGTGAGAAATTTGACAGGCTGGACACTGATGATATTGAAAGGATGATGAAAAGGAAAAAAGGAGCATATCTTAAATTCATGTCATCAGAGCATATAGGCATCCTCATATCAGTAAAGACAGGGCAATATACTCCAGATGCAAGAGCAAAGCTTGAAGAAAAATATCCTGATAAGAAATTCTATGCGTTTGTCGCAGACACAATAGACTTCAGCCAGCTTGAGAACTTCCCATTCATAGAATGCTGGGTAAACACAGCATGTCCCAGGATAGGATATGATGATAGTCATGCGCTTCAGAAGAGCATTATCAACATCTGGGATGTTCTACCTGAGAAAGAAGAAGCAAAAGAAGAAAGCGAACTGGCAGATTCTGAAACAGATGAAGAAGAGATTCCAGGGGAAGAGGCAACAACAGAACTTGAAGAGTATTGAATATTACATACTATTTTAGCAGTGTTCTGGAATGATATTTTTTTATTTTATTTTTCTGACGATTCCATTATCTGCATCAACTTCTACTAAATCTCCGTCTTTTAAAAAATCTGTAGCCCATCTGGTCATCATTACGCAAGGCTTTTTGAATTCTCTGGCAACAATAGCAGCATGAGATGTTATTCCACCTTCATTTGTAACAATAGCGCCTGATTTTAAGATTGCTGGAAGCATATTTGGTTTTGTCTGCCAAGCGACCAATATATCTCCTTCTTTCATATTAGCCATTTGTTTTTCAAGTGATTCGCTTTCATCAATCAATTTAACTTTTCCAATAACTTTCCCTGGATAAGCAGTATTTCCTTTGAGAAAATCTAGATCAGGAGGCAGTAATTTTACATTGTTTTCTTCTAAGAATTGTTTTGCTTCTTCTTCAAATAGAACACTATGATTATAATTCTTGTCAATGTGAATCACAAATAGATCTATTTTGTTCTCAGGGATTATTCTGTGATGTTTTTCTAAAGCTTTTTTTGTATTTATTTCTATAAATTCATGCAGGCGCATATTTTCTACAACTGTTTCAGAAACTCCAAATTCTTTGGCTTTTTTCTTAGCTAAATTAGACATTTGCAAGAACCAAACCATCCAAATCAAATGACTTTCTAGACGATAATAAGCAAATACTTCCAGTGCTTTACAGAATCTTAGTATATGTTCAGAGAGATTATAATAATTAATAACTTCTCTTTTTCTTTCTTGCAAATCTTTAATTCCTTCTATAATTGAATTATACTCTTTTTTGAAGTAATCTGTCTCTTTATTTTCTAATTCTTCAGTCACTTTGTTTTTTAGCCATTTTTCATCAATATTTTGATTATGATCCGCTACTTCACTCATGAAACAAGATTTGAATTTTTTAAAATGATTTTCAATCCTTTCTTCATTAATCCATCCATAATTAAATCCAATCAATATCCTAAGAAAATCCAGCCTTTCCTTTGTTGGAGTTGATAATTCTTCTGGTTGTGTTAATAAGCTTAAAATTTCTGGAGGTGATTTCTGTGTTTTTAGGTCATAAAGATAATTTAAAATTTCTCGTTCAATCTTCTCTACGCAATGAGGTTGAGTAATAAGCATAAAACCAGCAGCTTCCTCCATCATCCTAACTATTGTTTTAGGATCATTAAGATTGTTATTATCTATTTCCTGTTGATGCAATTTATTTATTTCTAAGAATTTTGCAGTAAAACGAGAAAGAAAATCTTCTGTTTTAATAATTCTTAACATATGATTACTAATTTTGTCAATATTATCCTTATGCCACATAGTATGATTAACGTGGCTCCCATTCGCTTTCGCTTCAGATACAAAAGCAAGAAGATTTTCAGAAATGCCGGTAAGTTCTTTTTGTATCCTATAAATGTTCTTTGAAAAAAGCAATTCAGCTATCAGGGGTGGGAAATATTTACTTGCCCCTGCTTCCCTAATCCAACTCATA
>JAGLGH010000079.1 GCA_023144115.1 Nanobdellota archaeon
TTTCTCAATATTTCACAATTTGCAGATTGAAACTAACCAGAATTTAATGCAATAATATCACATTAAATACTATATCTTAGAGAAAAAAATAAAAGAATAAAAAAAGAAAAAATTAAAACCCATTAAGAGGCACTTCTTCACCCTCAAGCTCAGACTCGGTACCATTAAGAGAGGAATCTTTCTTCAATGCCTCGACCTTATCAAGAGCTTCCCATGTGAAGTCAGGATCATCCCTGCCAAAATGGCCGTATGCTGCGGTCTTCTGGTATATTGGTCGTTTAAGCTTAAGATGGCTGATTATTTCAGCTGGCTTAAGAGGGAAATGTTTTCTGACAAGTTCTGATATCTCTTCTTCAGGAACATTATTTGTCCTGTTTGTATGCACAAGCACAGAAACTGGTTCTGCAATACCAATAGCATAAGCAAGCTGCACTTCGCACTTGTCTGCTAATCCTGCAGCTACAATGTTTTTAGCTATGTATCTTGCTGCATATGCGCCGCTCCTGTCAACCTTTGAGGGATCTTTGCCAGAGAATGCTCCTCCTCCATGCGCTCCGTGACCTCCGTATGTATCGACTATGATTTTTCTTCCAGTCAAACCAGAATCTGCAACAGGACCTCCTAACACAAACCTGCCTGTAGGATTGACAAAAAATTTTGTATCTTCATTCAGCCATTTGCCGCATACAGGCTTGATTAATTTTTCTATGATGTCCTGCCTTATCTGCTCTAGAGTAACATCCTCGCTGTGATGTGCTGATACAACAACTGCTGTTGCATGCAGAGGCTTGCCTTCTTCATATTCTATTGTCACCTGGCTTTTTCCATCAGGTCTTAAATAAGCCAATGCTCCAGTCTTTCTCAGTTCTGTGAGCTTTTTTGTAAGCTTATGCGCAAGAACTATAGGAAGAGGCATATATTCAGGTGTCTCATTAGTAGCATAACCAAACATCATTCCCTGGTCGCCAGCTCCCTGCTCGCGCTCTTCTGTCTCTGTAACTCCTACAGATATATCTGGCGATTGTTCTGAGATTGACACTAATACTCCGCATGTGTGTGAATCAAATCCAGTCTCTGGGGTGCAATATCCAATCTTGACAAGAGTATCTCTTACTACTGTCTGCATGTCAATATAGCCCTTTGTTGTCATTTCACCTACTACCATTGCAAAGCCTGTCTTTACAACTGATTCAATAGCTACACGGGCATCTGGATCCTGCGCTAATGCAGCATCAAGAATACCGTCGCTTATCATGTCGCATACCTTATCAGGATGCCCTTCTGTAACAGATTCACTTGTAAAAAGATATTTTTTCTTGTTCATGTATTAACCACCTTAGTTATTTTGTTTTATAATTGTGGAAGCAAGCATATATAAATATTCTTGATAAAAATATTCTGATTGGAATATTTAAACAGTAAGTAAAAAGTCAGATGTAACTGAGCACAAGCCTTGGTAAGCAAAGCTTACTAAGGACTTAGAAAACTTTGTTTTCCAAGTCATCTTCAAATCTCTGGATGTGTTTTTAGAAGGCTCTGTGCCCAGTGATAAGCAGGATAAGGTTTAGGATTAAGTTTTGACTGAGGATGCTGGTGCTCCTTGAATAGCAGACTTTTTACTTACTTAAACCTCAATGTTTTTAAAGGCTGGTTATTCTCTGAGTAATAATGGTAGAGATAACACCTGAGATTCAGGCTCAGCTTGATGAACAGAAGAAGCAATGCCCATTCTGCAAGATCTTATCAGGTGAGATTCCTGCTCAGAAGATATATAATGATGATCTGATGGCAGGCATCCTTGATATCAACCCGTGGAAAAAAGGACATATGCTGCTGCTTCCAAAAGAGCATTATCCAATCATGCCTTTTCTTCCTCCACAGACTTTCAAGCATATGTTTGGGATGATGCCAAAGCTTATTGCTGCTGTCAAGAAAGCTATGCTTTGCACAGGGGCAAATGTATTCATAGCAAATGGAGGGGTCGCAGGTCAGCAGGGACCGCATTTCCTTGTGCATATTGTGCCAAGAGAACAAGGTGATAAAATATATAATTTTGGGTTTGATGATAAAAAGTCATTGGATGAAGAGAAAGCAGGACAAGTAAATACTATGCTTGCTAAAAATCTCCCATTAATGATGCAGAATCATTTCAACAGAAATCCTGCTAAATGGCAT
>JAGLGH010000008.1 GCA_023144115.1 Nanobdellota archaeon
AAACAGATAATCAAAACATTCAGTTCTAGAATTCATCTCAAAGATTTCACAAATTCATGATATCCTTGATATCTTACAACACAAGCTTCTTTTGGGAAATAAGATAAGTGTTTTTTTATATCTTCTCTGATTTCTTTAAGACTGGAATCTTTTACATTTCCTAAAAGACCTTTTGTTTCTCTTGCAACATGGCATAAGACGATAGATCCATCGGCATTAACAGATATGCCATGATGCAGATAAGCGCAGCTTCCATCAGGGCAAGTGGAAGAAGGGCCTTTAGTTTCAGAAAATTTGTAGGAGATATCTTGTAATTCTGCATATTGTTCTGCATCTCCGCATAAGTCTTCCCAGAATTTAATTGCATTGCCTTCTTTCACAGGATGATTGCAAATAAATACCATATCATCATTACACATGTCTTTAATCTTATTTATTTCATCCTTATTTTGTCTTGTCACAACAGCATTTATAGCAAGCCTGACAACTCTATTGTTTCCATCATCTACAATTGAACTTTGATATATATCGCGGCAATACTTAATGTTTTTTATTACCTTATCAAAATTTCCTGTAGTTCTTGTTAGATAATCATAAACATTTTTATCTAATGAATCTAAAGTAATAATAAAAGAAACATCACGGTCTCGAGCAAATTCTGACATATCTGGAGTTAAATAGCTTCCGTTTGTAAAAATTACACTGGTAAATCCTAATTTGTGCTGATAATCAATTATCTCTTCTATATGAGGAGTTATTAATGGCTCTCCTTCTCCAGAAATTAAAACAACCCTTGCACCAAGATCTCTTGCTTCCTTAAGAACTCTTTTCCGATCTTCTAAATTTAATGAATCTTCACTCACTGTTGTTCCTAAGAAACATTTTCTGCATTTATAATTACAGATGTAAGGCAGATTAAATATTATATAATCTATTTCTTTATTGCTAAAGGTCTTTTCTAAATGAGAAGGCAATCCACGAAGTATCTTATCTGCCATTTATGTAATCAGGTTGTCTTTAATCTTATAATCTTATGTTGGGGAGAATAAACGACAAATGTTAAATACTTGAAATTAATCTCTTGGAGGTAATCATGAAAAAGGATAATTTTTATATAAACTTTTGTCTAATATTTTGGTATATTAATATACTTAAATAGACAGTTTTATATACATCTTTAAATTACCATGAGTATGATTGATGAAATATCTATATTTAGGGAAGCTCTGGGAAATTCACCTGTGATCAGAGTTTTAGACTTTTTAATAGAGGGAAGAGGATTAGACTATTCATTATCAGATATAGCTAAGAATGCTAATATAGGGTGGACAACCCTTCATAGAATCTGGGATAAATTATTAAAATTTAAGATGGTTGTTCCTACAAGGGAGATTGGAAGGGCAAAGTTGTTTAAATTAAATGAAGAGAATCCAGCAATAAAAGAGTTGATTAAGGTATATGATACATTATTGCATCAGGAGTCAGAGAAATGTTTTAATAAGGAGTTGAAGGTTGTTGTTTCTTGAAAATCAAATTCCATCAACATTTTGAGGAGCAAAACTTTAATTCATAATCCTTGTTCCAATCACATAATCTTTTCCAACTTTATCCAGCTCATCAAAGCCGATTATGTATGTCATCATGCCTTTTTTAATGCATCTGAATCCTGATTCTATTTTCTGTTTCATCCCGCCTCTGCCAATTCCTGATGTTCCACCAGAATCTATTTGATAAAACAATTCT
>JAGLGH010000080.1 GCA_023144115.1 Nanobdellota archaeon
TGCCTGACAAGCCGCAGTGCATAGGGCATCTTGTGATATATTCTAATGAAGAAGAGAAATTGTTTGATAATTTTGATAAGGAATCAGCTTCGCATATGTTCTTTGTTGCTTCGTTCTGCGCAACAGCTGTGTTTGAGGGACTTGGGGCGCATGGATCTAACATAATACTGAAAACTGGGGTCAGTGAAGATAATCCTGAGGGAAAGCTCTGCATACATGTCCTGCCAAGATATAGTGAAGATGGGATTGACATACTGCCTCCACCTATGGCAGAAAAGCCTAATGCAGAGGAAGTCGGAGCAAAAATAAAAGATGAGATGTTTATGGTCGAACACGAACTCAAGGAAGAAGGTAAGCCTAAAGAGCAAGAGGTAATTGATCTTGACGCAAATAAGAAAGTGATATATTCTGATAAGAATGAAGATAATCAAAAAGAGAAGCAGAAATTTGACAAGCCAGAAGATGAGATAAATCATGCTATTAATAAGATTAAAGGTTGATAATTATGGTAGATACAAATTCAATTGAATGGCAGAAGTTTAGAGAGAATGCCAGTATTAAGAACCTAACAAAAGAGAATGTTCAGATTGATTTAATTAAATTAGAGCCAAATTCTCAATTTGATGAACATGTCCATGATAATGCTGAAGGGATATATGTTTTAAATGGTTCTTTTAGTGATGAAAATGGAACATATTCTCAAGGTCATTTTGTTACTGCTGAAAAAGGTTCTAAACATGCCACGAAAAGTGGAGAAGAAGGTTGTGAAGTGCTGGTTGTAAAGCTTTCTTAAAGAGTTATTTTTTGGGGCGTACTCTGATATTTGGGAAACCTTCTTGTAATTGATCTATTAGATTATATGCTTTTCTAAGTGAAGGATGTTTATCCTTAAGAAGAGAAATATATGTATCTTCTTTCATATCCCTATTGCCTATTTTAGTTGCTAATTCTGATAAAGAAATTGAAGTATCATCAATTTGTTTTCTAATAAATCTGTTGTTATCTGATGAAGGAATATTGGATTTATATTTATCCAAGATAAAATCCAAAGTTCTTAATGTTTGCATTACTGGATTTGCTTTACACTCAGGCATTCCAGGATAATCTGTAAAATTGGTAACTGGCCAAACTGTTTTCTTTTTATAATAACCAAAATACCAATTTTTTTGATAAATTCTTGATTCATCATCAGATAAAGATTTACTCATAGCAACTCTTTGTTCAATGTTTTTTCTAAAATAAACATCCTTATCAACATTTACAGGTACAAGTGTCATAAAATATGGTGATAATCTAAGATTTAAATAAGTTTCTATTTTAAAGTAGTCAGGAGTTCCTTGAAAATAATCGGATTTAGCATAGGAATTAAGGAAAGTAGAGCGAACAGAGACTATTTAGAACAAGAATCAGGAGAGTGTTATGTTCTATCCACAAATGAGCTTAACCTCTCCAGAGTAGTAATGGGCAGGTAGATTTATAAATTAGAGTATTTTATTGTTTAAATATGGCAACAAATCAAGTAAAAGATTTATTACAAAAAATTGAAAACGCACAGATAGATAAATCTCAATTACAAGCAGTCCTACCTCAATTAATTAAAAGTGATTTCAGTAAAGTGCCAATTGCAGAGGTTGAAGCTTTAGCAGAGCGTATTTCAGATTTTGGTCTTGTAGAGGAATATGAAGAAATTATTTTTAATGGACAATATCAAGAAAACAAGTTATTATTAAGTGAAACAGAGTTAATTATATTTGGTGGATATTTCCCTACATGCAATCCATATACTGAAAAAGAAGATATTGCAAGATTACAAAAAGGAGTAGAGAGAGATTTATATACACAAGATCAATTGGATACAAGGCTTTATGTTATGAGAGCTTCAAATACATATCAAAGGCTAAGAGAAAGCCATGAGAGAAGATTCCAGTTGGATCATACACCTTTTGCAAGCAGAGGCAAGGAGGGTTTAAAGGATTATGGATTTCATGTTTTTGTTGGCAGAGAAGTATTTGATGAGGGACACGAAGTTTTAGTAACATTAGATGCAGTTGCTGGAACTTCATATGATACATTAAACCAGGCATTGAAGGACATATCTTCAGCTGCAGAAAAAGGTAGAAGAGTATTATTATCAAAAAGTCCAGGGAGGTGGGAATGTCCTCCAGGCAGACCATCTCTAGCTCCAAGAACATATTTGCCATTTGATGAAACTCAAATGAGTGAATTACAACAACAATTTGAAGCGAATCCTAAAATGCTTAAAGTTGAGAATCCATTTAACTATCAGCCATAATAAGACAAAGCCACTTTCTAGTTTTTATCCTCTCGAAATTATGAACACTTTATGACGGCAGGATGTAATCTTATTGATTATTGAAGGCATTTTCTTTTAATTTTGACATAACTTTTTCAAAAAAATCATAATCAAATGTTTTTCCCATTTTTGGAGGACATCCGCAATTAAAAGTCCCGGCTCTTTTATAATTTTCAGAATTTATCCAAATATCTTTTAAAGATTTTGTTCTTATATCACCAAATACAGTTACATCATCACCAGGACATCTTAAAACAAGTCCTCCCAAAGTGATGTACATACCACAAGCAATTTGATGACAGGGGCAACCTCCTGCATATGCAGAGATTCCTTCTTTCTCAATTTGTTTTAATGTTTGTATTCCTTTTTCAATATTAAATTTATAAATTTGAACATATAAATCAATTAAGTCTTCTTGGGAGGGAGTTATCCTTTCCCAAGCTTTAGTCTCTGCACATCTTCCACTTACCATGGTTGGACAAACAATAAGGTAAAGATTTCTAACCCTTCCCCACTTATAAATTTCAAACATTTCTTCATAATTATCATGAGTAACGGGATTTGCTGCTAAACATAATCTTGTTGGATTTGATTTATTAAATCCAGCTTCTGTTAATAATTCTAAAGCCCTATTTCTTTTTAGAGTATATCCTTTTATGCCTCCCACCATTTTATCTTGTTTTTCTGTGTTAAAAGAATTAAACCCTAACAGAATACTTGCATTTACTTTTTCTAATTCTTCAATTAATTCTTTACTATTTGTAATCCCATAATCAGAATTCCAAATTTTTGCTAAGTTGTCGTCACCAATAATATGACCTTTTGTGAAAATTAAAGGAATAATATCTAAATCTTTTAGAAATCTTAGAAATTCAATAAACCTTTTATTTTCAAATGGTTCTCCAGCACCTAAAAATTTAACAGATTTTAATCCCAATTTTTTAGCATCTTTAATGAGTTTAATTGTTTCATCATAACTCATTGGCTTACCTTTTCCAAAATCAATTTTGTTATCTCTCCTAAAGCAATGGGGGCAATTTAAACTGCATACATTTCCAAAATCAATGTCTAATGTTAAGATTTTTCCTTTATTTTTTATTAGTTCTTCCTGCGTAAAATTCCAACCATTAAGATCGTTAATAAAGGATTTTGGGAATTTATTTTTATACATAATTGGGACTTTTGGCTTTATTTTCATAGTATTCATTAAAATTAGGATTTATTTAAATGTTTTGTCTGAAATGTTTAAAGTTGAGAATCCATTTAACTATCAGCCATAAACCTATTTCTTGGATTTAATTTTGTAGTGTCCTATCATGGCACCGAAAACAATTCCCAATCCAGCACCAGCACTTGCAGTAATTCCAGTGAATTCACCACAAATAAAATCAAGTGAGGAACAGAGAAGTAAATTAGAAGCCTGAGAACCATATTTATAAACTCCATTCTATTCCCTTATATTATGTATAGCAATCCACAACAAAAATCAATCCAAGATGTTTATTCCAAATTAAAAATATTAGAACCTTTGATAGCACTGGATTCTTGTGAAGAATTTATCGATACAATTGAAGAAATGGTTAGAAAAGCTGGAGAAGGTTTAAAATTAGGACAAAGAACTAAACATTTTGATAATGCAATGAGATTTGAATTTCTTTCTAAATACCTCAATAGAAGAGGAATTAAAGAAACCAGTTATAATGAATTGATGGAAATGGCTGGTGGATCTGAATGGAATGAATGGATGATTAATTATTTTCCATATATGCAAAAAAAAGAATAAAAGGGTTTCTTATTTATTGTATTTAACATGAATTTAACAAACATTTATTTAGTTAAAT
>JAGLGH010000081.1 GCA_023144115.1 Nanobdellota archaeon
CCATAACCAAATCTAATCCTCAGATAGGTTTTATCAATCATTACTGTAAGTGATATAAAAGAAAAAAGAAGAAACAGGATGAAAATCATTGTGGCAAGAATGAGGGGAGTAAAACCAGTTTGCGTCAAGATCTTCACAAAAAGTAAAATGACAGCAAGTAAGGCAAATATTATCAGATATCCAATCTGGGTATGTTTGTAAATCATATTACTGATTTAATCATGTAACTTTATAAATTTTATTATTTATTTACTCTTTTTTAATTCAAATAAAATATATCTATCTAAACCATTTCCTAATAGGAATTCTTTAGAATCTGAAGGATTTGGAAGGCAATAATCCTTAATTTGTCTTAAGTGCAATTGATATCCTGAAAGTGTTGTTTCCATATTTTCAAATTTTAATCTAATCTTCCCCTCAAAATCTGCAGGAACTCTTCTTGCTAGTGCTTCACTTTTAGTCTTATATCCTGCATCTTCTAATTTTCCTCTATAAATTAATTCATCTATTCCATCTCCTGATACTTTTACTTCCATATGCTGCCCTAACAAGTTTTTTTCGATGAATTCCATTATTGTATTATAATCTATATTATGCATTGTATTATTTAGAAATTGATTGTAATTTATAAATATTAGGATTTATTCTCCTGGTGATTTCAATTCTTATTCTTGAGAAGAGTAAGAAGAGGAAGATTTATATATCAATAAGTTTTTTATTTGGTGAGAAGAGGTATCTTTTATGGAAAAGAGATTGATTATTAATGATTATAAAGATAAAAAATCATATCTGAAGTCTAAAAAGGGTTTTGTCTGGTTCGCTGTTATGGTTGGGGTTATGGTGTTATTCTCGGCATTTGTTAGTGCTGATATCTCTGAGATAGCCAAGATTATGGCTAGTGATAATGAATCCGGTGATTTTTTTGGTGGTTCTGTTTCAATTTCCTCTGATGGCAATACTGCAATAGTTGGAGCAGTTAGTGAAGATACTGGTGGTACTTATGCGGGTGCAGCATATATTTTTGTCTGGAATGGAACTATGTGGGAAGAACAGCAAAAGATTCAGGCAACTAACACGCAAGAATATTATTGTTTTGGTAATTCTGTTTCAATTTCCTCTGATGGCAATACTGCTATAATTGGATCATATTGTCAGGCGGCGGGTGCTGGTGTTTATAATGTAGGTGCAGCGTATCTCTTTACACGAAGTGGCAATACTTGGACAGAACAGCAAAAGATTATGGCAAGTGATGCTGAAGAAGATGATAATTTTGGTTATTCTGTTTCAATTTCCTCTGATGGCAATACTGCAATAGTTGGAGCATATAGAGAAGATACAGGGGGTAGTAGTGCAGGCGCAGCTTATATATTTAAAGTGGATGGCACAACCTGGACTCAGCAGGCCAAGATTCAGGCTGATGATAAGCAGGCATCTGATAATTTTGGTTATTCTGTTTCAATTTCCTCTAGTGGTAATACTTCAATAGTTGGCGCATATTCGGAAGATACGGGAGGTAGTAATGCGGGCGCAGCCTATATATTTAGATTGGATGGCACCTGGATTCAACAGGGAAAAATCCTGGCTAGTGATAATGAATCCGGTGA
>JAGLGH010000082.1 GCA_023144115.1 Nanobdellota archaeon
AAATAAGAATAATCAGGATAGATAGAAGAATACCAGACCTTCTGCAGATGATTTTCTGTCTTGCATTGCCTGAGTCTTTTCTTAAGATTGGAACTGTCTTCCATTCCTTTGGCAAACCAGCATGCATGATCAATGATTTCAGAAAACCTGGATCTTGCTTCTTTCTGCTTGTATAATTCAAGGAATTTCACAAAACAGTTATGTCTTTCCTGCGGTGAAGGCTCATCTTGTTGCTCTCCGGTCTTTATCAAGTTTAATATGTTGCTGAATATGAAAGGATTACCTATGGCAGCCCTGCCGACCATTACAGCATCGCATTTGGTCTGACCAAGCATTGTTACTGCCTGATGGGGTTTTGTAACATCACCATTTCCAATAACAGGAATTTCAACATTTTGTTTTATGTTCTTTATTATTTTCCAATCTGCTCTTCCTCGATATCCTTGCTTACGGGTTCGAGGATGGACAGCAAGTCCCTTGACTCCAATGCCTTCAAGCATCTTTGCAACCTCAACAGCATTTATAGATTTCTCATCCCATCCTGAACGCAATTTGCATGTGACAGGCGGTTTTGAATTATCGAGAATATATGGGATTGTTTTTGAAAGCATATCTAGGTGCTTCATAAAGTATGCTCCTGCTTTTTTCCCAAGTATATCTCCTTCGCAGCAGCCGATGTTGAAGTCTATTATATCAGCTGTCTTTGATAGTATTGATGCTGTCTGGCTAAGATTTTCCTTATCAGAGCCTACAATCTGAATAGTAAGAGGTCTTTCTTCTTCCTGAGGATTGATTACCTGCCTGATTGTCTGTTTTTCATTTCCCTTGTTAGCTTTTAGCATATCTATAAATTTATCGCAATCAACCATTGCAGTATAGATCAGCCCTGCTCCATGCTCTTTGCATAAAAGCCTGAAAGCAGCGCAGTTGATGCCGTCCATTGGAGCAAGGACTAATTGATTTGGTATTGTTACTTTTCCTATCTTGAATTGATTCATAATAGGGTAGAATTGGAAAGAGTATATAATTGTTATTGAAAGTTTAGTTCACTCATCAAACCTTAATGTGAATATATCTCCATATAATGAATTAAGAATTCTTGCCATATTATGCAGATGGATCACAGCAGGCTCAACTTTCGCATCTAATTTAATCTTATTTTTTAACTGGAATGTCCTGTATTCATACCCTCCATACTTTTTTGCATCATATCTATAGAACAATTCATATGCCTGTCTTAAGAGGATATTTATCTCTTTTAGTTCAGGATATTCAAGTTTAGGAGATTCTTTTTTCTTTGGCAAACTAATCTGCAAAAACCAGTTGAATTCGTCCTTGAGCTTCTCCAGCCTGTCAAGCACAAGATAGTATAGCGGAGTCTTTATGAATTCAACATGCCCTTTTTTCATAAGAATCCTTTGGCAATAATTGATCAGTTTCTTTATGTTCCTGTCAAGAGCCCTTATCTGAACAATGTCGTCACTTTCTGAAAGTTCAAGAAGCAATAGAAAAATTCTCCTGAAAATAATCTTAAAATCATCTTCAGATTCTTTTGTGATGTCTTTTATTATCAGATAATCTTTTTTCTGTTCAATAATCTCATAGCCAATCAGTTTTTTCTCGATTATATCTAATATCTCTTCTACCATGGTATTGTCTGCAAGATCCAGCCTGATCTCATTTACTCCTGCCCTGTACAAGCCCTGAAGAACTTTAATCATGCTGGTGGGATAATCCTTACTATTAATTGTGATAATCTGCTCTTTTTCTTTATGCTGTGAAATTATGACTTTGTTGCCTATAATATCAAGCTTAACTGATTTTGTCTTATCAAGCCCCTGCAGTTTAATCCATTCTATTGGCAGTGTGACTGTATATGATTTTCTGTCTCTTGGTCCTTGCGCAGTCAGTTTCTTTTCCATATTAAGATGATATGCTTCAGATTATTTAAATCTTTCGTTGTCATAGTTTATCATATTACATCTAATTTGTTTTAATTTAAATTAATTATATTTGAAGTTGTTTTTTATTATTGAGGTGAAGCATATGGCAAACAAAACACAAAACCTAGAACAGCGCCTTGCAATAAGGCAGGACTGGGAAGAATCTGAAAGAGGGTGGGGGGTAAGGCCTGATGGCTGCTCTTTGCATAAGACAGTTGGAGACTGTGAGCAGTATATTGCAAAATACTGGGGTAGCATGCCTAATTCTGTGCCAAGTGAATATGAACGCCCAGCAGGAGAACCTTACCATATTAGTGTGTCTAAAGAACTATATGACGAAATGGCAGAGAGTGACTGCGGGATGCGGCTTTATGACCATAGCATGAATAGGCTGAAAAATGATTGAAAAAACATCTCTAAGAGGTGAAAATGGCAGATAAACAAAAGATAAGGAAAATAGAAGACACTAACTTGACTTACAATAGGATAAAAAATGTTTTTGGCAGGGAGTTTGAGGTTTAATTTTTTTCGAGTATTGTTAATGTCTCCCAAAATACATCTTCTTTGGATGTTAGAGGTTTTGTCATTCTAAACCTATTGGAAAGTTCTATATAATCTGTCTGTTGCAAAAGATTATAGTCAGGAAGATTTGCAATTGAATCAGGGTCATGACAAATGAATTTGGGAATTTCGTTACTCCTTTGTTTCATAAATTCTTCAAATCTTTTATATACAGGATAATCAAAAGTTCCTGGGTTCCATGAGACTATGCCTAATCTGCTTTTAGGTGTTTGAATTTCAGTTGCAAGATTAAATAATCTTTCTGCGCTTTGTTCTGATAAATAATAAATTAATCCTTCATATAGCAAAAATGATTTTTCTCTTTTAGTATATTGCTTGAGCGTAGGGATTAAAGATTCAATTTGGGATGATTCTTCTAAATTGGCAGAATAAAATTTGATATTTCTTCTAGGGAGTAAACCTTTCTTTTGCAATTGCCTTATTTTTTCTTTCTTCTTTTTAATATTGTCAGGGTGGTCAATTTCAATATATACATTATCTTCAGGCATCAAAAAAGGGTAGGAACTAAAACCTGATCCCATATTGATAAATGCAGCTCTTGGATTTTGAGCAAGATATGTTGTTATCTCTTCTAAAAAGAATCTATTTCTAAGGGAGAGAGCAATATTCTCAGTTGGTGATACTTTAGTTGTATATTCTTTATGTTTTACTCTTGAAGCATCATTAAGCCAATGCTCAGCGTAGATATCTTTGCTTAATTCCACTAATTCTGCTCTGCATCCAGCCATCCAAAATGCAGTATCTTTAGTTTTTTTGCTGTATTTGGTCATATTAAGTGTGTGAATGACACTTACTATTTAAATCTATCGTTTTTGACCCTCCTTGAGTAGCTATGAGGCATAGTTAGGGGGAAAATTAGTATGTTTGGAAAACAAAAGCTTATATATAACTTAGTTTTCTCGTAATTATAATTTTACAGAATATAAAATAAGGAAGCAAAATGATTGAGGCAATAGCAAAAAAATA
>JAGLGH010000083.1 GCA_023144115.1 Nanobdellota archaeon
TTCTGACAAGAAATGTTGACAGGAATGAATACAAAAAAAGATTAAGCTCAGCTCCAGAGGATATCAAGATGATAAAATTATGTGATACATTAGATAATATAACAACCCTTGAGTTCCTAAGTTCAGAAGGACTCAAGCGAAAGGTTGATGATTGCATAGAATTTTATATCCCAATGGCAGAAGAACTATGCCCAAGGATTGCTAAGCAGATGAAGAAATATATATCTAATTTTATATCTACAAGGGTAAATACTCCTCAGCTTGCTGCGGTTGGGAGTTACAGTTAATCAGTTTTTCTATTAGTTGACAGCGTCATTTGGAATAACATTTATATATACTTCAGTACATGTATCCAATTATGACATATTCAGGCATGGGTGGAGGAGGATATTCTCAGGGAAGAGCTTCATATAGCCATAGTCCTGCAATCTACAGCAGTCCAATATATAAAATTGAAATAGAAAATCCTATTAAAGATAGCGCAATATACAAGCCAAGTGGATTAGGCGTAACATATATAGGGGGTGTAGCATATCATGCTCCATCAGGCTCTGGACCTATACACCAAAATAATCAAATTGATATGATGTTTGACAGCAGAGCATCACAACAGCATAACTTGCAGCAATATATGCCATTTGATGGGTATCTTAATACAGCAACAAATACTTCTTCATCTTATCATGTGTCCAATTCCAATTATCCAAAGATTATCTTCACGCCAAATGATTTTCTCAGGCCAGGCAGGCCTCAAACAAGATGGGTTGGAGGATTTGAAGAAGTAAAAGAAATAGTAGAGAAGATATACAGGGATGTTACTGGCAATGAACTGCCTCATGTTGAGATTAATATAGTGCCTGCAAAAGAGCTTTATATGGAATATGAAAAATCAGGCAATAAAGCAGATGAAGCATTGCAGGGATTCTATGGCAATGGAAGGATATTTGTCAAGGAGGGAAAACTTGATGAGATGATACTTACACTGGGTCATGAATTAGGTCATGCATCTTCGGCGCAGCTTGCAAACCCTGAACTTGAAGAAGCAAAGGCATATGCATTTACAGAAGCATGGGTCAAAACTATTGTCGAGAACAATGTAGAAAATCTTGCAGAATGCATAACAATAGCTAGAAGCAGATCATCAATCCCAGAATGGGCAAAAGTCCATCTCCATGGTTTTAAGGAATTCAGGAAAAGGCTTGATAATGGTCTTGCACCTCTTGAGATTATCGATAACCTTATTGCAATAGATAATTTTAAAAATAATTAATGAATCTATATTTCTAATGGAAATATCTGAAAAAAGTTTGATTGAACAAGCAAGCGCTAATATGCAAAAGGCTTATGCACCTTATTCAGGATATAAAGTTGGAGCTGCTTTGCTGGCAACAAGTGGCAAGGTTTATGATGGGGCAAATATAGAGGGTATGGTTTATAGAGCTACACATGCTGAGAAATTGGCATTGGATTCTGCTGTTATGTCTGGAGAACGTCAGTTTATAGCAATAGCAGTTGTGACAAATAATCAAATTCCTGCTTTTCCCTGCGGTCAATGCCTCCAGGATTTGGCAGAATTTGATAAGAGTGAAAAAGGTTCTTTAGAGATTATTGCTGCGAATCCTGAGGGTAAAATAAGGAAAAGCACTCTTGGTCAGTTGCTGCCAGAACGGTTTGTGATTTATGATTTGTAAAATCATCAACGAATTCTGCGCAAATAAGTTCAGGAATCAACCAAATATATTTATATGTATTCATAGATATTAGTGGTTAAGTTAGATTAAGTTATGTTGTGGGAATTTTTAATGCCATTTATTCATCACACCGCCGAAATGTAAGAAGGGATTGGCTCTCTGGAGCCATCTCTTATTTCGGTTATTCAAATCTTTTTAGCACATGCTTATCTCCTATCTTCTCAAGAACACAATTATAGTAGTTTGATTTCCTGTCTTTTATCATGTTCTCAATCATAAGATAATCACTGGGTATTATGTTCTCTTTCATTTGTTCCAGCTGATCTATGTTGAACCATTTAAGATTTCCTTCTATTCCTTCCCTAATTTCTGTTGTCTTAGGAACCAATTCGCAGATATGCAGCAGGAAGTGCTTGAGTATAACCCCATTTTCAATAAGATGCTCGGAAACAAATCCCAGATGCTCACTGAATTCTGATTCTATGCCTGATTCCTCATATATCTCCCTAACAGCTGCATCTGACAGATGCTCATCCTTTTCTACTTTTCCTCCAGGCAGGCCCCAATAGCCGATATAATCTCCTTTTATTCTCTTAATAAGAAGCAGTTTGTTGTCGACTATCAAAGCAGAAATTACAACTGACAGGGGCAGTTCTTTTTTTGTTTCAGCAATCATAAGAATATGAGAAATAATGATGTTTTTAAAAGTTATGGTAAAAAAAGAAAAAAAGAAAAGATTTAAGCTTTTCCGATAATTCTGAATACTTTGGTTCCGCAATCAGGGCATGTGCCTTTGACCGCTTTCATACCATTTTTCATAATTACTTCTTCCGGATCTTTAATTTCAACTTGCTTTTTGCATTTCATGCATCTTCCTTCTGCCATTTGTATTTCACCTCGCATTCATAAAAATTCACTTTATTTACTTTATTTTACTTTATTATGGGTTCCAAACTTGTTTTGATACTTGAGTTTATAAATTTATCCCAAAAATTGGGTTATTTTGACCTGTTTTGTAAGTTTATCAATAATCCTGCTTTTTTTAAATAAGATGTCTGCATCAACCCCAAATTTCTTTTTAAGCAGGTTTTTTGCATAGACCAACATAAGTTCTTTTGAACCAAATTCAATAGGCTTTGCTTCAACTGCTTTCCTCGCAGCTTCTCTGCATACCCATACACCTAAGGGTGCAGCATATTCACCAGTGATTACTCTTATCATCAGTATAGCAGCCTGTCTTTTCATGCTGTCAAGTTTTTCAGCAACAGGCAGTCTTGCTGCATAATATCCTCCTGCGCAGTTATAAGCATACTGTCTTCTTCCTGCATAAGGCTCATAATCTGTGCAGTATTGCAGTTCCTTAGTCTGATTCCATGAAGCGTGAGGCATGTATGTCTCAAAAAGCTCGTAGCTCCAGCAGTCTGAGAAACACAGCACAAGGTAATAATTCCCAAGATAGCTGCCAAAGAAACTAAGATAATCGCTGTGCTTATGATCTCTGAGTTTGGTTATGACATCTTTGCCAAGAGTGTCATCAGCAGCAGTGATAGACCATCTTGTAGGCACAAGCTTTCTTTTGCCTTTCAGCCCAAGATTGCCAACAGAAAGTATTTTTGAGACAAAGTTCTCATCAAATCCTTTTTTGTACAATGATATCATTGCATCATGGGACTTAAAATCCGTATCGCTTACTATCTTATCAACCCTTGTATCGATTCTTGGATTGGATGTTATCTCTGCCTTTACAAGCTTTGCATTTGGTCCTGTGGGAGCAAGGTAAGCTTCATTATTTATCCTGAACTGAGGCTTCTGCTCGAGATTGATTTCTACTTCTACAGGTCTGGATGCCATGCCTATCTCCTGGCTTATTTCAACAAGCTTGTTTGTCTCCATGACTCCTGCCCTAAAGCGGGAATTAATCAACGAACTCCTGAAATCTATTATTTTAGGAATTGAATAATCTGATGCTGCCCAGTATCTTGGAGCATCATACTGCCATATTTCTTCACTTCCTCTCTGGCTGTCAGAGATTGCAGGGCTTAATATGCCAACATTCACGCATGGATAGCCGTATCTTCCAACAAAAGGCGAGGGTGATTCGCCGAAGAAATCCTTTTTTGTCAGTTTTTCATTTATCTTGAACATAGATTCTGCCTTTGCAAATATAGGGCAATACATCCTGCCGCAATATCTTTGAGGGTCCTTTCCCTTGCAGGTGATGCAGTTTGACCTGGATTCCATAGAATTTAAGAGAATGTGAGGTTTTAAATAATTAATGGATTATCATGATATATTATTATATAATTTTATATGGGCCTCATAATAATTATTCAGATATGTCTCTTTTTGTTCAGAGCCCATATCCTCTGATTGTTTCAAATGATTATGATAATCTAACAATATCCTATTAGCTATATTTTCCTTTTTTTTTCTAATAAGTGAAGCAGCAACTGAAATCACTTTATCACTTAAATATTCATAAGCCATTTTCCATTACCTCCCTATA
>JAGLGH010000084.1 GCA_023144115.1 Nanobdellota archaeon
CATTTACGATTTATGAATGGTAAAACAGCAATTAGAATAATTATTTATACAAAAACTTATATATGTTCCTAAATTAGTATTAAAAGTAAAAGGTATCAGAGATGGGACTTACAGACAAACAGGTTGCGCAAATAAGAGATGAACTTGATAACTGCAAGCGACCGCTATATTTTTTTCATGGCGATCAGGATGGCTTGTGCTCATTCCTGCTTCTATACAAGTATGTAAAAGAGGGAAAAGGTGTCATTGTTAATGCGCGTCCAAGAATTGATGAAAAGTTCTTGAGAAAGGTTGAAGAATATCAGCCAGATAAAATATTTATTCTTGATGTAGCTATTGTTGACCAGGATTTTATTGATAAGGCGCATGTGCCAGTTATCTGGATAGATCATCATGACCCGCTTGAAAGGAATAAAGTCAAATATTTTAATCCAAGAGTAGCTGATGCTCAGGCTAATATTCCTGCTTCCTACCTGTGCTATCAGGTTGTTCAGGAAGACCTTTGGATAGCTATGACTGGATGCATAGGCGATTGGTATATGCCTGATTTTAAGGATGAGTTCTGTGAAACATATCCAGGTCTGCTTTCAAAAAAAGTAAAAATGCCGCAGGTAGCCTTGTTTGATTCTAAGCTGGGTACACTTGCAAGGATATTTGGATTTATGCTCAAAGGCAAGGTAAGCGAAGCATTGAAATGCGCAAAGATCTTGACCAGGATTGAGAGTCCTTATGAGATTCTTGATCAAACTTCACCTAAAGGCAAATATATATACAAGTATTTTGAAAATATAAATAAAGAGTATAAATCAGTTCTTGCATATGCATTGAATGAGATAGCTAAGCAAAAGAAGAAAAAGAAGAAGATTCTTATCCTGGATTATATAGCAGGCAGAATGAGCTTTACAGGAGAACTTTCAAACGAGCTTCTATACAGAAATCCAAATAATATCATTATCATAACAAGAGAACAGGAGGGTGATATGAAGTCGTCATTGAGGTCACCAGCAGATATTAACCTTGCTGAGATTCTGGCAAAAGCTCTTTTTGGCATTGAAGGCTATGGCGGTGGTCATGAGCATGCATGCGGAGCGTGCATAAAGAAAGAAGATTGGGAGCAATTTCTGGTTAATCTTGAAGATGAATTAGAAAAGAGTAAGTGAAAATAAAAAAAAGAAAAAATAATTTTGGTTTTTAGTTATTTTTTTGCTAATATTCTTAAGCAATCCTCACCATTAATTGCAGTACCCCCAAACTCCTCTTTTAGCTTACCTGTTAATATAAGCTTTGTCTCTCCTGCAATGCCTGTTAGATTTAGTTTATCAACTAATTCCTGGGTATCAAACTTAAGCGCAAGATCTAAATACCCCTCCCCTCTTAATTCGTGGCACTCACAAAGTTCTCCTTCAAAAGGTGTTGCAACATCCTCAAAGCTCCATCTCAAAAGTGAAACATTCTCATCAATTCCCTCTCGACTAAGAACAATTGTTGCAGGATCAATTGTTGTAACATCAAAATCCTCTATCCCAAGAACTGCAACAGGAAGAACACCCTTATTTTTTGTATTAAATGAATTTGGGCATGAGCCAGGTTTGATATCAACAAACACTTCTTTTACTGGTGGTGGAGGTGAAGCCTTCTCTAAAACAAGTAAAGCCCATTCTGTAATTATTACAGGATTACCTCTTCCTGAAGAATGAATCCATGATCCATCTGCTTCTTGCTGATCTACAATTGCATCTGTAAAATCATCAAACCAATCTATTGTAGCGTTACCGAAAGTGTCAATCCCCATATATTCCAGGCCTTTCATTGTTGTAAACATTGTTTGGTATTGCGCTGGATCTCCTCCCCATCCTGGTGGTTGATTCCCTCCGCTTGTATCGTTCCAATGGGCTTCAAGATAAGCTAATGCATTAACTACTCTGGGTGTATCTGGTG
>JAGLGH010000085.1 GCA_023144115.1 Nanobdellota archaeon
GAAGGAGAAAGGAAACATTATGATTGCTGTCTCAATTGCAGCGAAAAAAATAATTGCTCAGGAATATATGAAAGATATGCAGATGCTTTTGGTATAGATGAATTCACGCCAATGATTCATCCTATTGCGAATTCTTTTAATTATTTTAAAATTGATGAATCTGACAACTTTGAATGGCAAGAACAAACGTCAAAATACCCGAATTGCAGAGACATATGCTTAATCAATGATAATGGCTGCAAAATATTCCATACAGGAACAAAAGATTTTAATGACACAACAATCAAAAAAATAAAGGATTTGCAGCAAATCTATATTAACATCTCTCCTAAGAAGCAATCACAAGATTTCAGCAAAAGTTACAGGAAGCTTGTTCTCAGTGAGAATCAGGAGAACTGTTATAATATCCTGCATGAAGATATTTTTGCAAGAGATGATAAAATACTGCTTAACATATTAGCAGATATAAATGGCAATGTACTTGATATAGGATGCAATGATTTGAAATATACTGATTTGATACGCGAAAAAATAAAAAAAGAAGCAATTAGATATGAAGGTATTGACCCTGATGAACTTGCAATAAAAAAAGCGAAGCAAAAACTGCCAGGTGTTAATTTTGAATGCATAAGTTTTGAAGAATTTAATAGCGATAAGAAATATGATTATGTACTACTTTTGAGGTCATTGAATCATTTCAGAGATGTTCCTGCAGTAATCAGGAAATGCACCTCAATATTAAAGGATGGAGGAAAATTGATTATCTGTGATAATGCTCCATTTGGTGTAGTCCAGCAAGAAATAGAAGAAGAAAAAGGATGTGAAACAGAAAGTCGAGAGCATTACCACAATCTGTTTTCTGATGATCTTGCGCAAATTGTAAAAAGAGAGCCATTCAAAATTATATTGCAAAAAAAGATTGATGAAAAATCATCAAATCAATGGCTAATGGTATTGGAAAAGATTTAAAATGGCAAAAATACTGCTCATAAATCCATGTTTAAGAATTGATAATGATTTTATAGATTATCCTTACTTTGTTAATCAGGGGCTGTATCTTATCAGGGAACTATTGATTAATCTGGGTCATGATGCGATGCTTTTTGATTCATTTTGCAATCCTCTTGTCAGGAAAACAGAAGAGGGTTATATTCTTGGTTCCAATGATGGCCTTTTTGAAAATATCAAAAAGTTCAAACCTGATTTTTCAATAATACTCAACAGCCCATTCTTAAAATTATTTAACAAAAAAGAGAATGATGATATTCTCAATTTGATTGCTTGTCTGAAGCAAAACAACAGCAAAGTAATATTGGCTGATTGCTTTACAACTGGAATGCATTATTATGATTATGATGCAGAAGAAATAAGGAAGAATTATGGATTTGATGCTGTCTGCAAACATGAATCTGAGCAAGCTCTTTTAAATGCAATTGATCATTTAAGTAAGTCTTTAAAATCCTGCAGCAAACCAATATTTGCAGATAATCTTGATGATTTGCCATTGCCAGCATTTTCAGAAAAGGAACTGGATAATTATAACCAATTTTTGTTGGAATGCGAAAAAAATGGATTGACTGATTTGCTTAATTTTGAAAAAAAGACTTTGCCATTGATTACAAGCAGGGGCTGCATGTATAACTGCATATTCTGTTCAAGCAGAATTTATGATAGAAAATACAGGCAGCATAGTATAGAGTATCTGGATAAGCAGCTGGAATATGCTGTGAATCAACATGAAATCCAGAAAGTAGTATTCCTTGATGACCTATTAAATCCAAGTAAAGAAAGATTAATCCAGATTCTTGACCTGCTTGAGAAATATGGGCTTGCCTGTGAAATACCCAATGGGCTGCGGGCTGACAATCTAGATGAAAATATATTAGCAAGACTTAAGGAGTTCACAGATTGGATAAAAATATCAGCAGAGAGTGGAATCCAAAAAACAATGGATAAGATTGGCAAAGGATTAGATCTTGATTCTGTGACAAGAACAGCTAAGATATGCAAAGAATTGAAACTTCCGCTATTAGTACACTTCATGATTGGTTTTCCTTTTGAAACAATAAAAGATATGAACAAGACACTAAAGTTTGCGCTTGAACTGCATGAAAAATATGAAGCAAAACCTTTGCTGCAATTTGCAGCCCCTATTAAAGGAAGCAAGCTATATGGCATGTACGAAGATGCACCTGAGAATTATATGGGATATTTGAATGGAGAACTGCAAAAAAACAAAGAGTCTCTTAAAAAATTAAAGACATCATTTAAATTGAGAATGGATAAAGATAAACTTGAAAAGATAATCATAAATGTAACTTACGAATGCAACAATAACTGTGTCTTCTGCGCAATAGGGGACAGAAGAAGCCTAAGCGGGGATTACAAATACCAGAGGGATTCTATGATTAAAGCAAGAAAAAAAGGAGTATCCTGTATTGATTTTGATGGCGGCGAGCCAACACTTTCGCCAAATCTTATCAGACTTATCCACTATGCAAAAAAGTTAGGATATTCACAGATAAACTTGACGACAAATGGCAGGATTCTATCAGATATGAGGAATGCCAAAAAAATATGCAATTCAGGCATAACTTCAATCCTTTTTTCACTTCATGGTCCAAATGCTGAAATACATGAGAGGATTACAAGAACTAAAGGCAGTTTTATCGAGGCTGTCCAAGGTATCAATAATGTTCTTAAACTAAAAAACAAGAAGCTTGATGTGGGAATCAATATTACGTTGGCTGATAAGAATATTCAGCATTTAGAAGATTTTGTTGAGTTCATAAGACTGCTAGGAATAAAAAAATTGAATATCCAGATGCTGACGCCATTTGGAGTAGCGCGAAAAGATCTCTTGCCTGATGAGAATATTCTCAGGAAAAAGATTAATGAAGTGATGCTAAAACATGACAAAGACTTTAAGATAAATCTTATTAATTTCATATCCTGTTTTTTTGAAGATAACAAAAAGCTTGAAGAGGAATTGATATCTGATTTTGGAAAAAACCAAAGAAATATGCTTTTTATAGATAGAGAAGAACAAAACCTGGCAGACTTTTTAAGTAAGAAAAGATTCAAGACAGAAAAATGTAAGTTTTGTGCGTATGATATAATATGCAAAGGATTTTGGGATTTTGGTAAAAATGAAAAAAAAGAATAATTTTCATCAATTTGCGATAAGCGCCAAATGCAATAATAATTGCATTTTTTGCAGTGATAAGAATATGCCAATCCCTAAAAAACCATATACACTTGATAACATAAAAAAATCAATAGATTCCCTGATTGAGGTAAATAAGATTAAAGGAATTTTTTTGACTTCAAATGAACCCACATTAAACAAAGACTTATTCAGGATATTGCAATACATGCGCAGCAAAAAGCTTGAAATAAAACTTAATACGAATGCAAGGATTTTTTCAATCAAGAAAAATGTTGAGAGAATCAAAAAATTAGGCATCACTGAGTTAAGAATCTCAATCCATGGACATAATGCAAGAATCCATGATGCAATCACTAGGTCACCTAATAGTTTTGAGCAAACAGCAGCAGGAATCAAAAATCTCAAGTCTGTTGGCGCATATGTGAGTACAAATACTGTGATATGCAAGATGAACTATCAATACTTATCCAAGATCTTATTATTCTTGTCTGGTCTCAAGGTTGACAAGATAGACTTTTTTGGTGTAAAACCTACAGGCAATGGCAAAAAGAATTTTGAACTTGTTATGCCAAGATTTAGTGCTATTGTTCCCTATATTGATGAATTGTACAAGAGTGGCAAACAGGATAATATCACATTTAGTCTTTCAAACATACCTTTTTGCTTCCTCGAACATGAAAAGTTTAAAGTAGGACAAAAGATAACTCCGTTCTATTATCAGCATGATAAATTAAGGCTTAACTTAGATACATTCACAAATAAGATTAAGATGGATAAATGCAAATCTTGTGATGATTATGAGGAATGCGGAGGGGTCTACAAAATTTATTTAGAAAAATATGGCTCAGAGGAATTTAAATGAATAAAAGGATTGATTTAGTGCTCAGCATGGAATGCAACCAGAGATGCACATTCTGCTTTAATCATGCAATCAAAAAAAGATATGACAAAGAAAAATTCTCTCTAAATAATCTTAAGATGACATTAGAAAAGGGAGTTAAAGAAGGCATAACCAGCGTTTCAATCTCTGGCGGCGAGCCAACAATTTCAAAAGATTTTTTTCAAGTCCTTAATCTGGCTTCAAGACTTGGCTACAAAGACATAAGAGTCATTACCAATGGAATGATGTTTTATTATGATGCTTTTGCAAAAAAGGCAAGCAAGATGGGGATAAATCAAATCTGTGTTTCCTTGCACGGAAATTCGCCTGAGATTCACGATAAGTTTACTAAAGTGAAAGGCTCATTTGAAAAGGTGATAAAAGGAATAAAAAACATAAAAAAATATTTTAAAAATATCCAGCTCACTGCCCATGTGGTCCTGACTAAAGAGACAACATCAATTCTTGAAGAGCATACAAGATTTCTGATAGATTTAGGTTTTGATGCAGTCAATTTCCTTTATCTTATGGCCAATTCTGAACTGAATTCAAAGCTTGCTCCTAATTCAACCCTGGTAAAAGAAAAATTAGAAAAAGTGATTGAGCAATATAAAGACGACATATATATCCACATAGGTTATCTGGAACCTTGCTTGCTGCCAGGATATGAAAAGTATTTTGATACAAATGACTTTGACATGGAATTTATCAGCAACTGCAATGAGTTATTTGAAGATTGGAAACAGACCTTGCTTGATAATAAATCAATGACTGAAGAATGCCATAATTGTAAATTTTCAAATATCTGCATGGGGCATTGGATTAAGAATATTAATTCTTGATTATTATTGTTTTCCGGAGATTATTTTGAGATAATCAGATCTATATCCCATGCAATATTTCTTTATGCTGCAATTTGCGCATTTTTCAATAAATATCCTTCCAGAAAGATTTTTCATCTCATGTGTTTTCATGTAATATTCTATGGCACTGTTGAAATTATCGCCTAAATAACAAAGAGGGATGCCGTTTGTCTGGATTTTTAGCCCATATTTCTTTGCCAACAATATTGCTTCATTAAGTTCTTTAGCAAATTCCTCAATTGAAGGAAACAGACTTATGTTTGCTTCAGCATTTCCTAAGCTCTGGATTAACTTGAATTCTATTGATCCTATGCCTTTAAAATTTTGATTTATGAATCTTACAAAATTTAGGATATCATGCTGATTATGCTTATTTATTAAATACACGAGCCTTACTTTATGCGCTTGATTCAATCCGATTATATTTTTTAACGCCTGAACCTTATTATCAAAAGAACTATTGTGGCTGGAGAGAAAATCATTCAATTTGTCATTTGGCGCATGGAATGCAAAGAAAACCTGATCCAAGCCAGCATTAAAAAGTGATTCTGTGTATTTTAGATATGATAATCTTAATCCATTTGTCACTAAAGTTACTTTTTTTCCCTTTTGCTTGGCATATCTTATCAAATTGACAAGTTCGGGCTGGAGAGTAGGTTCTCCGCCCTGGAAAAATACTTCTTTTTCTGCTGCATCAACTAATGATTTTACCTTGCTTATATCAATCTCTGTTTCAGGATAACCTGAGCAAAAAATACACTTTTGATTGCAAGCGGCAGCTACATTTATGACGTTCTTTTGTCTTTTCTCTGTATCTGATTTGTCCAATTTCATTTTATTGTATCTATTGCCAACCCATATTACCTGTCAATCTGTTTGAGTTTTGGCATACCATGTATTTTTATGTACTCTTTATCTATGCCAGGACATGAATTTAAATGTTTACAGTTTTCACAATTTGGAATTTTGATATGCGTATTTTTAAAGCTTTCATTGAATTCAAAACTGTGTTCTCCTTCTATTATAGTCAATCTGGTATTTTCCAGGTCAAGCATAAATTCCTCATAACCCTCTAATAAGCAATAAGGCATATACTGGACAGTACATTCTAAGTCTGGGTCTTCTTTACAAATATCAAGGCATTTTTTTAGTTGCGGGCATATGTCATCAATTTTGGGGATCACAGTTTTGGCATTTATTTTTGAATTCCCTGCAATTCCTGGAAACTTAAAATTGAATTTCTTTATTCCGTAATATCTCAAGAAATCAAAAATATTTTTAAGATCATTGAAGTTGAGTTTAGTGATAACTATATCAATCTCGGTTGTTATTTGCATTTTTTTTATGTTTTCAAGAGCTCTTAATATCAAATCAAAACAACCGCCCAGGCTTGTCATCTTTTCATATTTTGCTTTTTCGACGCTGCAAATAGTGATGCCTATTGAACTTATGCCTGCTTCTAACAGTTTCTTCAGGTAATCCTCTCTTGCCAGCATAATCCCGTTAGTCTGTAATTTAATTTCTTCAAAACCAATATATCCTGCAAACTTAATCATATCAATCAAAGATTGCCTGATAGTAGGTTCGCCCCCATTAAAACATAATGAGCCATATCCTTCTTTTTTCAATTTGATTATAGAAGATCTTATAGATGAAAATGAATAATTCTTATCCCTGCGACTGGAACAGCCCATACAAAAATCACAATTCATATTACATGAATATCCTGTTATTATGTCAACATATTTTTTTGTTTCCATTTTTAAACTATCTTTTTCTTAATATTTTCAGGTTTATCAAAAGAAGGAGAAAGCTCGTCAATCCCATGAATTTGGGCATATTCTTTTTGAAGACCTGCACAAATGCTATTTAATCTGCATTGGCTGCAGCATTCGCTTTTAACTCTCCTTATATTTGGTGGAACTGTTCTCACATCATATCCCTTATCTGGCCTGAGAAATGCGCATGTGTATGTTTCATTCTTGACTATCTTTCTGGTTTCTGTTGAAAACTCTTCAAATCCGCGCATATAACAAAGCGGAACCCGTTCAATCCTGAATGTTTTATTGTTTTGCTTAAGCAATCTTGCTGCTTTTGCAAGCCCTAACTCAAAATCCACTAATCTTGCGATTATTTCAGGATGTTCTCCTGCTCTGCTCTTATTAACACCATCTGCATTTCCAGGATCAAGATTATTAAATACATAGTGCTTCACTTCAGGAAATCTTCTGATCAAAAATGAGATAAATTCATATAAGCACTTTGCATTTTGAGAGTTTATTGTAGTATTAATATTTATTGTCATGCCTGCAGCAAGCGCGTTTTCTATGCCTTTTATCGTCTTTCTCCAATGCCCTTTTTTTTGCGCCATTGAATCTGCAATATCCTCTTTATAATGGTGTATTGAAATATTTATATCTTTAAGTCCTGCCCCTTTAAGCTCTTTTACAAGAGATTTATTGGAGAGTTCGACACCATTGGATATCATTCTTACATTCAATCTGTTTTCTTTTATGAACCTTATAAGGCTTGATAGATTCTCTGAAATAGTTGGTTCGCCGCCTGAGAGAAGAATTTCAGTAATTCCTTCTGAATTGAATTTCAAAACTTCTTTTTTTAGGTCATCAAGTGAAGACTCCTGTTCAAACTGAGGATTTGAGCAGAATATGCATCTATTATTGCATTTCCTTGTGACCTGCAGGTAAGCTGCTGTTCTCTTCTTCTGGTCCATTTTTCTTCTCATCAGTTCCTGATTGCTGCTTAATATATCCTCATATTTTTACTATCATTATTCCTGATTTCTTTATTCATTCCGAAAGTCAAATAAGCACCAAGTATCTTTAAGTTTTAATTCGCCAATAAGGTCGGTTCCTTTGAACACTCTGGCCTGTGTTACTTGATCATGGCAGTCAAAGCATATCTTATTTCCTTTTTTTAATATATCAGCCAATAAATATAAATCCTCGCTTCCGGGCTCCATAAAATCTGCGGCAAATTGAGTGGATGCAATAAATGAATTGTAGACAATTCCTGAATTAGTTGATTCAGTTGATTTATCATTAACTGATTCACCATCGAAAACTATATAGTTATTGAAGTTTTGATACAGCACATGGCTCTTTAATATCTTTTTTATTTTCTCTCTTGAATCCCTTTTCTGTCCTGCATCCCCTTTGCCATTTGCTGCTAAGTCCAGCATCTTATCTGCATAAGAAGCAGCATTCCTGCAATTATATGAGCATGGAAAAAATTCAATCAGCCTGTAAGGGTTTATTAGATTATTTAGTTTCCAATTCAGTTTCCCTATTGTATTCTTTTTCAGCGCAAGATTTGCTGTCTTATCATCTACATATTCCTCAATTCCAGCAAATCTTTCAACACAACATAGAGGATATCCTAACAGCCTGCCTGTTTTGATATTAGCTGCTGCAGAATCTTTGCCTGATTCATGCTCCAGTTCTGTCGCTTCTGCCAGTTCATCTAACAGCTCTTTATCCTTTGATATGAATATTGACGTATAATTATCTTCACTCTCAAATTTTGCCTGCGAAAATTTCATATTTTTGGCATCAAGGACAAATTGTTTAGCCATAAGCTTATAGTGCAATTCATATTTTATTATCAATGAGATTATTTTTTGCAACTCACTTATTTTGACAAGCTCTATCCTTGCGCAGGGCTTGATTCCCTGTTTGACTGCAGCAATTGGCATGAGGTAAAGAGGGTCTTCCCATAACTCTTTTTTCAGTATAATAATTGGCTTAAACTCATCAACCCCGTAAATCCGGGCATATTCTTGCCAGATGCCTGCGCAATTTTTGTTTATTGAGCATTTCCTGCAGGAATCAGGCTTAATCTTATTTTCAAACTCTTCATTATCATGATATTCCCCTTTATAATAAATCTGCATTTTTTCATATTCCCTGCCTTCTTTATTGATACATGAGGGTATGCCTGAAAGGGTGACAGGAATCTTTAGGTCATAATGCTTATTTTTAAAATCATTGAATTCTTTGACAATCTCTGAATAATACGGAAGCAGGATATGTGAATTTTTGAAAGCATTTCCCTGCGGCTTTACAACATTAAGATTTATGCTCTGCACGCTGTATTTGGATAAAAAAGAATAAAAACCATGAAAATCATGATTGGCTTTTGTTATGGTAGCATTAATCTTAAATTTCACTGGATATCTTTTTTTAATTAGTGAAATATTTTTCAGCGCTTTTTTTGTTTGATTGAAGCTTATTGTCCTTGTGAGGGCATTGTGTATCTTAGGGTCATGCGAGTGTATTGAAATTGTGATCTCGTTCAGCCCTGAACTTAAAATCTTTTTTGCATAACCATAATAAGCAAGCATCCTGCCATTAGTAACCAGGTTAATCTTCTCATATCCCTTATTTTTTGCTGTTCTTATCCAGCTAATCAAATCCTTATTAAGTGTTGGCTCTCCGCAGGAAAAAGTTAATTTTCCTAAATGCCTGTGTTCCTCCAGGACTTTTACAACTTCCTCCTGCTTCATCTTTTGCCTTTCTGAATCACAGCAGAAGATGCAGTTATTATTGCATCTGTCTGAGACATCTATCCTTAAGCTTTCAAAATCCTCATCTCTTAATGATTTATCTGATGCCAAACTCTTCTTCACCATATTTTTTTAGATAATTCTTCCAGATCCCCTCGCAATCACAGGCATATCTGCATCTGCTGCAAATATCTAGCTTGGATTTAAGATTATCTTTCCTATCCTGCACCCATAGGATTTCCTGTTTTAGTGAAGAATCACTAAAAGAGCAAACAGAATCAATATGATCCTCTTTTCCTGATGCAAATTTTTTAAGAGCTGGAATCTTATTTATGATGCAAAGCGGAATGTCTCCAAAAGACAAGTGAACATCTCCTTGCTCTTGAGCAAGCGAAACAATCTCTTTAAGAGCATTTGGAATCTCCACAAACTTTGGAACAACACTATTAAAGTTCTCTAATGCATTTCCAGCAGGATTGATTGAATTAATCCTAAAGTCATTAAATCCCAGCTTCATAAAAAAATCAACTGAGCTGGCTAATGAATCAATATTAAGTCTTGAAATAATAAATGTCAATGCAGCGCTAAAAGAATGTTTTCTGCTTTTTTGCATATTAACAACATTCAGTATCCCTTTCATCTTTTGCCTATGGCTGCCTGCGATGCCGGATAACCTGTCCCCAATCGTCTCAATATGGGAATGGGCAGAGATTACAATCCTATTAAGGCCTGCTTCAAGAAGGGATTTGAGAAAATTTTTATCTGAAAACTTTTTGCAGTTTGTTACTATATTAATTTCCTTATATCCTAAGCTCTTTGCATAACTTATTATTTCTACTATGTTAGGATATATTGTAGGTTCTCCACCTACAAACCCAATAGAATTATAGCCATCTTCAAAATATTTTTTGATCTCTTTTTTTATCTTTTCGCAATCCGCAAATTCCCTGAATAATGACTCCTGCGGCACCATGCAGAAAATACAGTTATTATTGCATCTTTTTCCCAGATTCACTTCAATATGCTTCTTTCCTGCAGCCTTAATAACCTGATTTTTGAATTCATCCTCACCATGGATATTGATGTATTCTTGCCAGATTCCATTGCAAATATTATCCAATATGCACCCTTGGCACGAGCTGAGCTTTATTTTATCTTCACAATCCCTCCATCTCTCTGGCTCGTTGTATTCATCACAGAAATTTTCATATCCCTGCAAAAAACAGAGGGGAATGCCGCATCTGCCTGGGATACAAAAAGATATATCTTTCTTAATCAAATAATCCATAGCAGTCTTAAGGTAAGGGATTACATCAGAGATCTTTGGGATTATTGAAGGATTTTTAAGCGCGCTGCAAACAGGCGAGGCAAAAGAGAACACAATCTTTGTCACACCCAGATCCTCTACTATAAATCTGGCATGTTCAGGAAGGATTTTATAATTAATTGAATTTATCACAATGTTGATTGACAGACCTATATCATTGAGCGCAAGATTCCTTATTCCTTCTATTGTTTTTTCAAATGTTCCGGGTGCGCATGTAATTCTATCTGATATTCCAGATTCATGAGCATGCAAAGAAACAAATGCATCAGTAAGCCCTGCATCTGACAGATCCTTTACAAAAGATGCAGCAGCGCATTTTACTGCATTTGTCTGAATCTCTATCTTATGGCATCCCTCTTCTTTTGCGAGCTTTATGTATTTCAGAATATTTTTATTTAATGTCGGCTCCTTTCCTGAAATAATAAGATATAATGACTTGTTCTCTTTGATGGCCTTTAAAATCTTGTCATGATCTAAAATCAAATCATTTGCATTTTCATCAGTATTGCAAAATGAGCATCTCTGGTTGCATTCAAGGTTGATTCTTATTTCCCTTGGTTTAAGTATTCCAGTCTCAATGTTGGCAGGGTCAAATTCGCTAAAGCCAAAGATTCTTGCATAATTCTGAAAAAATCCCTCGCACTCTTCATTTAATGGGCAGACTGCGCATATCTCTCTTTTGATTTTTGTCTTGCAGCAAATATCTTTAGCAATATTCACATAATCTAATTTGCCATCTTTAACATATTCCTTCTTCAACAGATAAGTTTGCTTTTCTATATTTCTGGTCAGGAAAATGCATGGAGGAATATTCTTTGTCTTCCAAAGCCTTACATTTTTCACTGCTTCAGCCAGGTATGACTTAATTTCAGTAAATTGAGGGACTTTTGACTTATACTCATTAAGGGAATAGCCTGGCGCTTCAAATTCAAAAATTATTTTATTTTTCCCTTTTGTCATCTCAGGGAGTTTTTCATAATTTTGCCTTGTTATTGTTATCTTTTCAAAGCCAGCTGCATTCTTGCCCTGCTCTTCAGCATTGCAATTATCCTGAATATTCCTAATATCTCCACTCTCCTTAATATTCATAAAACTCTCATTTAGTGCCTGGATTGTGGGGCATATTGAATTGATTCCGCAATATTTGCACTTTCCGCCAAGGCATTCTGGAATCTGCTTGTTCAGGAATACGTCGTTGCAGCATCCCCTTACATCATCCACCATCTTATAAGGATCCTCAATAAACTCTTCATAACCT
>JAGLGH010000086.1 GCA_023144115.1 Nanobdellota archaeon
GTAGAAAGTTAAAAGAATTACAAGGTAATGTTTTATCTACTTATAGAGTAGGATGGTATACAAGAGATTCAGTTACAAGAAAAGGAGATACTTTTATTCAACATTTATTAGATTATGTCAAAAATTGAACCTTTAACAGACTACAATCTAACAAACTAGGTTTGTAGATTCCTCTTTACACCACAACAAGTATTTCTTTGATGCCTAAAGTATAGTCGGGAATGAAATATCCTCCAGATCATATAAACTTGGTTTCCAAGTAAGTTAGAGCATCTTATTCTCCAAATAGTTTCTGAAGGAAATTTTTGATGAAGATGCTTATTTTTATAGGAGGTTCTTGCGAAGTGTTGGAATGCCAAAGAATGACACAAGCGCGCATAAGATAAGTATAAACCAGAAATTTGCGACTGATATCTTTCCAAAAACAAAGAATAGGAAATTCAATACTACTAATGCGCTGAAGAATGCTCCTATAAATTTTATTAATTGTTCTTTATTCATTTTATTTTCCTCATAAATGTCAAAAAACCTGAATGACCGATTTCCTGCCCTTTTGGCCTGACTTTTCTGCCGTCTATCTCCCACTTCCTTTCAAGAATCTCAATTGTCTTGATATGCATGAACTGCTCCAGGCCTTTTATCGCATTCACAAAATCCGCAGTCTGAGGGATAGTTGGGCTGTATGAAACTACAAAACCGCCTATCTTCAATGCCTTGTCTAATGTGTTAATTGCTGCCCAGGGCTCAGGTATGTCAAGCACAAACAAATCTGCATCTTTTTCCTTGATGCCATCTTTTATATCGCTTTTGTTGAAACTTATGTTTGTTATGCCAAGCTCTTTTGCATTCTCTTTTGCAATTTCAATATGCTCATCATTGATGTCATAAGTTATGACTTCCTTTACATGCCTTGCAAGGAATATTGATACTGCTCCGCTTCCAGTGCCAGAATCAATAACTTTGCTTTCAGGACCTACCCCTGTTCCAGCCATGATTGCTGCAATATCCTTAAGAGGAATTATCTGGGCAAGCCGTTTTATCCTTCGATAATCGTCTGTGAATGAGGCAGCAAATATAGAATATTCTTTGCCTTTTGAGGATTTTGCTGCTGTTGATTTTTTAGCCAAATCTGATTTGCTGATTATGCCGTCAGTGCAATGAAAATCTTTTGATGTGTCTGCTATGTAGTATTGCGCAGGCTTTGATACTGTAACTTCCCGGCCTAATTCTTTAATATATTGCTTTTTTTCTTTCTTTATAGCGATTTTTGCATTGGGCATATGACTGTTATTTATTGGTAACTTATAAATCTTGTTAATTAATCAGTATCTTCTGCAGGGATACTGTAGAATTGATTATATATGCTTAATATCTTCTATCTTTTCTAGCTTCTTTTTAGTTATATCTGTGGATATCTGATTCAAACCATATGTGCCAAATAACATATCCAAATCTAACTCCACAAATGAAACATAAGTTTCACTTTCTGTATAATGCTCTTCAATTGCATTAATCTGAAGATTCCAACCAAGCCTTTCCTCTAATTCATCCAATGCCTTTTCTGATGTAAAAATACCTATATGACCCCAAGCTGTCTTGTCAGTTCTAATCAATTTTCCAGTTAGTATATTTCTTATATCTTCAGGAATGAATGGATATCCATACCAATCTTTATTCTCTTGCCATTTCCCATTTACAGATTTAAGAAGAAGAGGGGGTCCTCTTCCTTCTTCAAACTGAAATGATTCAGAATACAATTGCCCTAATGTTGGCAACATATCTACGAGGTTTAATGGTTTTTTTACATCCTTTCTTCGGCTTCGCAAGAATTTTGGAGAATTTCTCGGATCTGTCAAATACCCTAATTGTGCAAACCCACGATGGCTTAAACCGATGAGATCTGAGAGATGATGTTCCGAGCTTCTAAAACTTTTTATAGGGTATAGATGAAGAGGGAAGTCTGTCTGCTTTGCCAGTTTTTCTAATATTGTATGACGTATTTCAGATTTAGATGCGAAAAGTTCTTCTTTGACATCCTGGCAATATCCATTATACTTCTGCCAGTCCATTGCTTTTCTTGTAATCCAATTATCTGAACATTCAATACCTTCAATCGCCCACAGACTAGGCCATTCCTGAAATTCCTCAGCTATATTGTATTGTTTGTTTGTCATCTTTATTACTTCACTCAACATGGAGAGTTGTTACTACTTTATATAGATTATTAAGCAGTAGGTTATCAAAATAGTAAAATCTATAAAGAGAATGCGATTATCATAATCTATGGCTAAAAGACTTGACTTATATGACTATAAAATATTACATGAATTAGATAAAAATGCAAGAGCATCAGCTTCTGAGATTGCTAACAGATGCAGGCTTTCAAAAGTGTCAGCCAATCATAGAATCAAGAGATTACAAGAGAGAAAAATAATAGAGAGATTCATGATACATGTAGATTACACAAGATTGGGCTACAATACTAATCACATATTCTATAAGCTTCAGAATATTACAGCAGAAAATGAGGAAGAGTTCTATTCTTATCTTTCTCAACACAATATGATTGGTTATGTGGCAAGAATAGATGGAAGTTTTGATATATTTATTGTAGCATTAGCCAGAAATAATGAAGAATTAGATAAGACATTATCTGCCATAAATCATAAATTTGGGCAATATATTAAGCAGAGAGATATTTTGCCAGTGGTTCATGCGCAATATTTTGGAAGGCGATACCTGATTGGCAAAAAGGAGTTTATAAGGCCAGACATAAGAAAAAAACAAGAAAAAATTATTAAGATGGATAAGACTGACCACAAAATCCTGCAAACTCTAAGCAATAATGCCAGAATCCCTATTATAAAATTGGCAGACAGATTAAAGATTACCAAAGATGTAGCCCATTATAGGATAAAGGAGTTAATAAGAAAAGGGATATTGCAAAAATTCACAATAAATCTTAATCATGAAATGTTTGGGAATTCATTCTTTAAGATTTTAATCGTATTAAACTATAAATCAGATGAAAAAGAATTCCTATCAAAGATTTCAAATTATAATAATCTGATAAGAGTCATAAGACTTTTGGGATCATGTGATATAGAGATGGATTTTGAAGTTAAGGACAATAGAGAAATGCGGAACATCCTGAAAGAGATAAAAGAGAAATTAGGAGAATATATACAAAGTATTGATACTTTATTTGTTTACCAGATAGACAAACTTAATTATTATCCATTCTGATAAATAATAAAAAAAGAAAATGAAGCGGAGGCTGGGACTTGAACCCAGGAATAAGAGGGTTGCAGCCTCTCGCCTTAGCCACTTGGCCACCTCCGCCTGTATTTATTAGGGTAATCAAGCACATTTATAAACTTTTTTATATATACAGTATCTTTGAAGGAGATACTGAGATTATAGACATATTTATAAATAAACAAAAATTAACATTTATCTATATGGCCCTGTAGCCTAGCCTGGCGGTTCTTTCGCAAACCGCAGAGCGAGGTATGTTGCCACACTGAATGTGGCAAGCATACAAGGGCATTCAAAAAACCAAAAAACATAACATTCACAAACTGGCCCCGTAGCCTAGTCTGGATAAGGCGACAGCCTTCTAAGCTGTAAACCGTGGGTTCGAATCCCATCGGGGCCGTTTATTTCTATCTTTTTCACCATTATAATAGTAAGTGGTTTACGAGCAAAGTGAGGAGATATACTTTCCAATATAGAATTTCAATCACAATAAAATATTTTAATCATTTATTTCTTAATTAAGATTGGTGGTATTAAATCATAGAATATGAGATAAGAATATGTGAATATGATAAGTGGGATTACCAGTTCCCCATTACATCTCCTGAAGAGATTGCAGGGCTGGAAAAGATAGCAATAGCTAACCAAAAGAAAATAGAAACAATAGACGATTGGGTTGATGTAAATATTCCAAAAGAAATAAAAGAGGGTTATCTTAGCTGGTATTCAACTGATGATTTTATCCTTAATATGAAGCCCACAAATGCCCCTTCTTATGATGAAAAAGCTTATGTTGGCAGATTCTCTTTTAATCCTAAAACAAAGGAATTCCTACCATCCAAGATATCCACATCCCATGCAAACACAATACACAAATTTGGCAAATCACTATATAACAAATACATCAGAGGTATATATATAAGGGATAAGCAGACAATATTAATCAGGCCATATTATGACCCACTTGATGAGAATGGAGTATTTGACCCAAAGAAACATTATAATCCAGAATTGGACCATAAAAAAACATGGGAAACAATCCATATGCTTGTGAGGAACGGATTCAAACCGCATCATAAAACCATAATAAATGTAAACAATAACTTAGTCAGAGAATATTTGGGGCTGTTCGTATAAAAATGAATAAGACGCATAAAAAATAAAAATTACTCTTTGTACTCCTGCATGATAAGTTGGCCAATGTAATCCTTGAGATTTTCTACTGCTTTTTCTGTAATAGTAATTACTTTTTCTGGATTCTTATTCGCGATAAGATTAAAAGCGTCCTTTATATCATTAAATTTGCCTGTACAAAATTCATAAACATGGACATTAGCCTTCTGTGCTCCATCCCAAATCACTTGCCTGGCAGCAGCATCAAAATTAAGACTGATGCCATACTCGGATTTTATCTTATCCTCATATGCCTTAAAGCTAGCATCTGAAACAGCTTGATAAATAAGGTCATTTGGATTAACAGTCCCATCTACCATTTCCTTTGTAACATGCAAGGAAGTTATGCCGCTGCCTGGCAGTTTTGCCTCGTAAAACAGCAAGGCATTATCAATTACAGTAACAAGGCCTCTTGCCCCAGTTCCATGGCTTATTGCTTTCTTGCCAAAATACTGCAATGAATCATCGCTGAATTCAATGTTGATGCCATAAGATGCAAAATCTGTTTTTTTCTTTCTGATAATAGAGCAAGTTGGATTTTTCAGGATTGTGACTAAATCATCTTCATTTAATCTTTTAAGCACTGAGATTATAGGGATTCTGCCGATGAATTCTGATTCAAATCCATATTCCCTCAAGTCAGCAGGAGTTACATCAGCAAGATAATCAACAGAATCATCTTTGGAAACGATATCTCCCCCAAAACCCATTGAGCCTTTCTTTACAGTCCTTTTTTTGATAATATCATCAAGCCTGTTAAAAGCACCGCTAAAGACAAAAAGGATATTCTTTGTATTAATCTTTCTTTCTTTAATTACCCCAGTCTTCTGGTATTCATGTGCCATAGATATCTGGGATGGGACATCCATCTTAGAGTTCAGATCAATCTCAGTTTCTTCAATTATCTTAAGCAGACCGCGCTGTACACCAGTTCCTGAAACATCCCTTGTGTTGGAACC
>JAGLGH010000087.1 GCA_023144115.1 Nanobdellota archaeon
ACATTTGCCTCTGCTCAGACTATTGATTATAATGTAACTTGCAACAAGTCAGGAGAGAATACAGTATTTGCGAATGATACAGCGCTGATTCAATCAACTGAGATTCCTGAGTTCAGTGTTTTGACATTAGGAATAGGGTTAATAGCTGTGCTGGTAGGTTTGTTTATAATAAGATGGAAGAAATAATTGAGGCTTTTCAATCTTTTTGAGGAAATTTGAAATCCTTGCATTATCAAATAAAAGCTCCAAAGACTTGCTACACCACACTCGATGCCAGCCACATAAAAGTTTCCAAAGGAAACTTTTATAAAAAGAACAGGGATAATATATAATAATATGGCATTTGAATTCATTAAGAAGTTATTTGCTCATGAGCCAGAAGGGATTGAGATTTCTCCAGAAGATGTAGATAGCTGGTTTTCTGAAAAAGCAAAGGAAAAGGAAGCAGAACTGCAATCTGCGCTCGACGAGTTCAGACAGGCATTTGAAGCAGAAGTGAAGGAGACAAAAGAGAACATCAGGTTATTGAAAGATGCAGAACTCAGGAATCCCAATATACCTCAAAGAGAATTCAATTTCATGCAAGGCAATAGGGTTGCATACATGAAAAAAGCAGTGGATCTGGTCAAAAGCATAATTCTTCCTGATAAAACTGAAGATATTCTCCAATTCCACAAGGATTTTCAGGGGAAAGTTGATTATTTTACAAGCCAGTCATATAAGCCATTCATGATAGTCAGCCAGTTCTTTAGCAATGAAGCAGAGAATATTGCTGCGAATATCAACAAATTTGATAAGGCAGAGAAAGATCTTTTGGGCAAATATGAATCCATAGGCATCCCTAAATTCAGCAAAATAAGCAAATCTATCAAAGACCATGCAAGAGCTAAAGAGATTATTGAGCAGATAAAACATAATCTTGAAGAAAAAGAAAAGCAGCTTGAAGCAATAAAAGCGCAAATAGGTGATGCAGACAAAGAGATTGAATTAATGAATAAATCAGCTGAATACAAGGATTATCATCAGCTCAAACAGGAAAAAGAAAAGCTGAATAAGAAACTTAAGATGCATGAGCAAACATTCACTGCTCCATTCTCAAGCATACAGCATCCATTTAAGAAATATTTCAAGATTGCAATGAAGAATACAGAATGGATAGACAGTTACCTTGAAAATCCAGTTACAGCACTTAAGTCAGACCAGGATCTTGTTCTATTAGAGATATTTGCAAATATGGAAAACAGTATAGAGTCCCTTAAGCTTAATGATAAGAAGGCTGAACGCTTCAAAAGCACAATAAAGAAACTTAACAAAGAATTCTGCCTCGATTTTATAAAGGAGATTAAAGAAATTGAAGGCAAGATAAAAGAGATTAAAAATAAGCTTAATAGTGCCAGCATCATCAGCCAGATAGAAAAAGAAGAAGAGGCAGCGCGATTTCACAAAAGCAAAGAAAAAATCATCCAGCAGCAGATTGATGAATTAAAATCAGATCAGGTAAAGATTGACAGGGATAAAATGATGGATGAAATAATTGAAGAAATAAGTAAATTGCTGAATCTTAATATTAAACTTATAAAGTAGATATATTCTATGTTTTGAATTTTTCATAATTTTGCTCAAGAGCCTTGATTGCAATAAGTTTTTTGCCTGCGAACATCTCAAGCGCAGCCCCTCCGCCTGTGCTTACATGTGTTATCTTATCTGCTATGCCAATATTCTTTATTGCTTCTTCACTGTCGCCGCCGCCCACTATTGTTATGCCAGGACATTCTCCCACTGCATCAGCAACTTCATTTGTCCCAACAGCAAACCTTTCAATCTCAAATATTCCCATTGGACCATTCCATACAACTGTCTGGGCTTTCCGGATTATCTCCTTGTATATATTTATTGTTTCAGGACCTATATCCACACCCATCAAGTCCTTAGGAATATTATCAATGCTATATACATCTGATTCAGATTCTGCATCAGGCTCAACAGCAGCAATAACATCAACAGGCAGCATGATCTTATTATCAGAATTTTCCAGAAGTTCCCTGGCAAGCTCAAGCTGATCATCTTCAACCTTGCTCTTGCCAATCTCTTTTCCCATTGCCTTGTAGAAAGTGAATACCATCGCGCCGCCAAGAAGAAGAGCATCTACTTTTTTGAGAAGATTCTTTATTGCTCCAAGCTTGTCGCTTACCTTAACACCACCCATAATCGCGATGAACGGCCTGTTCGGCGCAGCAAGAGCATCTCCTATGATGCTAATCTCTTTTTCAACAAGTTGGCCAATGCAGCCAGGTAAATATTTTGTAATCTCATAGAATGAGGCATGCTTCCTATGGGATGTGCCAAATGCATCATTCACATAATAATCAGCATAATCTGCAAGCTTTTTTGCAAATTCCTGGCGTTCCCAGTCATTTTTTGATTTTTCCTCTTTATGAAATCTCAGGTTCTCCAACAACACAATCCTGCCATAAGGCAAATCAATATCAACACAATCATCTGTTTTTGCAACATCCTGCCCGAGAATCTCTGAAAATCGCTCTGCCACTTTATCCATCTTCAGATTTTCAACAACTTCTCCTTTAGGTCTGCCAAGATGGGCCATCATGATTATCTGCTGTGCGCCATTGTCAAGAAGATACTGGATTGTAGGCACTGATTCTTTCAATCGCCAGTCATCAAGAATATTTCCTTCCTTATCAAGAGGCACATTGAAATCAACTCTAATAAGAACTCTCTTGTTTCTGAAATTATAATCATCAAGTTTTGCTATTGTCATGATGATAAGTTAAAATGTGGAGATATAAATATCTTTCTACAAAAAATCTGTTAGATTCAGGTATTGAATAGGGGTAAGTAGCAGTATGTTATTCATATATCAAAAAATTCTACTTTCTCACTGCTTGTATCATAAATTGCAAAACTTGGTTTTCCTAATCTGCCCATAATCTCTCCTGGATTTACCAATAGAGTCTTTTCTATTTTGCTGCAATTATTTTTATGAGTATGCCCATAGAAAACAATATCATAGTTTCCAGTATGCGCCAGACCCTTGGCAAATTGAGGTAAATGCGTGACTGCAATGCTCTTTTCATCCAACTCAAGTTCAGCCATTTCCCCATGCAAAGTTATATTTGAGAATTTGTCACACTTTCTTGTTGTTGTGAATCTGTCATCTATATTGCCAAATACGCAATGCACAGGAAGATTTATTGCAGCAAGCTGATCAATAACAAAAGGCGCGCAAAAATCCCCGCAATGGATAAGAATATTTATGCTTTTTTCCTTCATTTTTTTAATTGCTTTTTCCAGATTCCAGATATTATCGTGGCTGTCACTTATTATTCCTATAATCATAGATTCCTGTATGTCAATATTCTTTTTAAATCTTTCTTTTTGGGCTTTAATCCAGTTGAGGCAATTGATATTGTGAATTAAAATATAAATCTATTAATGAGTTTTTCATATTAAAAAGTGCACCAAGAGGTAAATCTGAGTTAGCTAATACCTCACTAATTGCTTTATGTGCTTGATTATATTTTTGAAGTTCTTGTTCAAGAGGTGTCGCTGGAGCAACCATCTCCTGAAGACTCTTAAGAGAACTATAATTATTTTCTTGTACATCATATTTTCTTAAAAGTTGAGCAATATACAAAGCATCATTTTTAATAGGACTCAAAGCTTCTATTGCTTTACTCTCAAAGTCCTCTTGTAGATCCCACTTTGTTTTATTCCAGTCTATTTCAAATTTTGTCTCTTCTGCATTCGATGATACCATATAAAAGTAGTAAACGGGAGAGGAGTATTTAAACATTTTGATTTTGTTGCAGGCGGCTCGATTGAAAGTTCGAAACATTTAAATATAAGCTATGCTTAAAGAAATAAGATATGGGAATAGTCAAAAATCTTATATTAGGAATATCTATCGCAATCATATTTGCATTTTTTGTGGGATTCGGCATCAGCGCATTTTATGAAAGTCCTGAAAGAAGTGATTTCTGCGATGAAGATAAATTATTTAGAGCATACCAGACAGAAGAAGAGTGTGTAGCTCAGGGCGGGAAATGGCAGGCATTCAGTGAAAGACCGATGCTAGAAAAGCCAGTGCCGGTACTTATGGAAAACCAATTGCTCTGTACAAGAACTTATACCTCTAATGAGGATGAATACATACTGAACTGCAGGAGCCAGGGAATGACTGGTGAGACTGAAGGGTATTGCGACGTTGATTTCTACTGCCACCAGCAATATGAGGATGTAAATGAAATATATAATAGACATGTGTTCATCATTGCGGCAATTATAGGTCTTATAACAATGCTCATAGGAGGATTTGTTCTAAAGCATGAATCAGTGTCTCCAGGAATTATGGGTGGCGGACTGATAACCATAATCTATGGTGTAATAAGATACTGGCAATATGCAGGCGACAAGCTGAGAGTAATTATCCTTGGAATAATTCTTGTAATGCTAATATATTTCGCATACAAGCGACTTTCATTTGGCAGCAAGAAAAACTTACAAAGCAAAGAAAAAAAGTAAAAGCGATGCGCCGCCTCCAAAAACAAGCCCAATTACAAGACTAGATATAACCGCAATTACAACATAGAATAATCCCCTGCCTAAATTAATCACAATTTCTCTGAAGATTATAAACTTAAATAAGCCTTGTTTATGCGCTTTATCATAACATATAGCCTCAAAAGGTATATTCACCAATGTCTGAGTGATTCCATAAAGAGAATTAACTGCAAATACCTGCAGGCTTGTGGTTACCATAATTCTTATCACCCATACAATAGCATTCAGGAATGAACCTATTTTCAAAAGCAGTTTTCTTTTTATATCTGTCCATCTCCCTATGAAAAAACTAAATATCAATGATGTAAATAAGGATAATGATGACACCAAGCCCAGAGTACTATAGTTATTCAATACGGCAAAGAAAATATAAAGAGGCCATATTGCCATATTTATGCCTCCTTCAACAGCATATGCTGAAAAACCAACATACTCTCTTATCTTCCTGCCTTTAAATATCCCTGCTATGCCGAAATTAAATGCACTATGGCCATCTTTTGAAAAGAAGAGGGGAATCGCAGATAATACAAGCAGGACAGACACAAAAATAAATAATAGCTTAAACCCTAAAAATACAAGAATAAATCCTCCTATGGTAGGTCCGAGTACATGAACTATTGTTGATACAATATTTGCAAACCCTATTTCAGAACCCCTATTCTTCTTATCTGTGAAAGTTGAGAAATCCACATGATATCCCAGCCAATAATGAGAATTATAGATTCCCTTTACCAACGCTAAAAGATAGATTGACCAATGATATGCCTCCAGACTATACAGCATAAAAAAGAATAATATCGTGACAGGTATGCTGAAAAGTATTGTATGCTTGCACCCAAATCTTGATGCCACCTTTGCAGCAGGAATTACGAATAATGCATGAACCAGATTTGACAACCCCAAGAACAGCAATACAGAAAACAATGAATAATCAAGTTTTATAAGATATATTGGGACAAAGATACTTATCATGGATAATCCAAAATATCTCAGGGCTATGCTTATGTACAATTCATCCAATTCCCTATTGGCTAAGAATTTTAAATGATGATAATTGTGATTATTGTCATCCATATCTTATTATTTATTTGTAACATATTTAAAATGTACTATTATATTAAGATAATTTTATATACATAAAATCATTCATCTTACTTATGAAGACCTTATTCCTTGTTTCAAAACAGGATATTGAACTTGCTAAGGATGAAGTACTGGCTCTTGCAAAGCCTAAAGAATCTTTCTTAGATCAGAATCTTCTCATAATTGACAAGAAGATTGATATAGGAAGACTAAGCAAAAGGCTGGCTTACACAAGGAAGATATACAGATTGTTGTTCTATACAGGATGGGAGAATCTCCTGCCTTTGCTTGAGAGATTTCCATGGAAAAAAGTCTATGAAGAGAACTTCATCCTGAGGATATCCAATCTGTGCAGGAAAAAGCTGCCTAAAGATTATAATGAGAAAATGCTGGCAGGTTATGTGTGGCGGGGAGTTGACAATCCAAAAGTGAGACTCAAAGATGCTAAGACAAGCATTGAACTATTTTTCACAAAGGATAATGTCTATTGCGCAAAGCTGATCCATAAAATAGAAGGAGGATTTGAAGAAAGAAAAGCGCATAAGAGACCTAAGCTGCATCCGACTGCAATGCACCCAAAGCTTGCAAGAGCAATGATTAATCTCACAGGCATAAAAAGTGGAGTGATTCTTGATCCATTTTGCGGAAGCGGAGGGATATTGATTGAAGCTGCGCTGATGGGCATGAAGCCAATAGGTTTTGATATAGATGAAAATATGCTGGCAAGAGCTAAGGTGAATCTGGACCATTTTAGTATAAAAGGGTATGAACTTAAACAGAATGATGCTACAAGATTCAGGATAAATATTGATTATGCAGTCACAGATCTCCCCTATGGCCTGAACTCGAAAGCAGAAGAATTGAACAACTTGTATACAAGATTTCTCAACAATCTTCATAAAAGGCTCAGAAAAAAAGCAGCAGTATCATTCCCTGATTTTATAGATTACAAGCGAATAGTCGAAAGAAGTGGGTTTAGAATTGAAAAAGACTATGATTATTATCTACATAAATCATTATCAAAGAAGATAATTGTGATAAAAAAAATTCAGTGAGAAATTATATTATTAATCACTGTTTTCAATCTCTTCTACTCCTGGTGAAGATGTAATTTCAGAAGCCTCTGTTTTTGAAGACTTATTTTTTGCATCTTTTGCTTTGTATATCTCTGCAAAAGAAGGAGCAATAACAATGTAATCTTCTCCGAATCCAGCAATTTCACCGTCAACTGCATCACATGTCTTCTTGAGCTTGTTTATTGACCTTTTAAGCTCTACTATATCCTTATCCTTAAGCGGCTTGATATTTATCAGGCAGATTGTACTGGCGTGCCTTAGCGCATTAAGAATAGGTTTTGTATCCTCAAAATCCTTAAGAGAAAAAGGCCGGATTATAATCTTTGTACTTACCCTAGGATGCTCAGTATCAAGCTCAACATATTCCTCTTCACTATCTCCATAAAGGTCCTCCTCCTGAGGACTCTGTAATGTCTCTTTTATTTTTGAAAACAATCCCATCTTAAACCCCTCCAGTTTGATTAGTAAAAATCTGATTTATTAAATAATATTAAAGATGCACATATATAAAACTTTCTGTTTTTATTGTTTATAAAATATGAAATACTTTATGAACATCAGAAAATGTTACAATCTGAATTAATTCTTAAATAGTTGGAGAAC
>JAGLGH010000088.1 GCA_023144115.1 Nanobdellota archaeon
CAAAGCAGTATTTTCTGGAAAGACAAAAAGAGACTAATCAGCATATTGAACAGTTTGCACGAAATAAATTTGGTAGTAGATTTACTGATGAAGTATTCATACCCGCTAGGACAGAAACAGAGAACTTTCAATATCCCCTTGTTTGGTGTAAAGATATGAATGCCAATAATATCATCTATAATCCAGATAGCAAGGATATTTCTTTCATTGATTTTAATGTTGTTGAACAAAGAATATCTGAGTTTGATAAGATTAAATTTGTAGACACACCTATTACTGGTAATTGTTTTTCAAGAGATAAAATGATATCAATGGTAGGTGGTAAAACTCAATCTTTTGATAGGATGAGCCAATATTTAAATTTAAGGCATATGTTAGGAAGATATGAGGGTAATGATAAAGAAACTGCAAGATTCTTTTATGAAAGGAGTGGGATCAATAATGAAAATATTTTGATTTAAAATTTAATAGATATCAGTGGACCTTCAATATCCCATAATCTCCTAACTATATTCATAAGATGATGCACAATAACTGTTTCTTTTCTAGGGCAACTCTGTAAAATATCATATCCTCTTTTATATATCAAAATGTTTTTCTTTTCTGCTAGTTTATAACTCTCATATAATTTAAAATTATAATGGTGCTGATAACAAAATTCAAATGTAATATTCACTTCTTTAATATATTCTAATAGAGATTTACTGAAATTTGTGATTTTCTGATCTAAAATATAATTGTATAAATGGATATATTCTCTTCCCACTTTTTCTAGTGTTGTAATAATTGTTTTTTGATGTTTAATTTTATTAAGGTCTTTTGAAACATCTTTTGAAAGTAATCTTTCAAGAAAATCTGACAATTTTTCAATTGTAAGTCTAAAATCCTTAATATCCATATCTGTTAATCCGTTCTTTTTATTCAGAGTCTCTTCAATTTCTTTACTTTTGTTTGCAATTATCTGAAATAATTTCCTAAATATAGAATCAAATTCCTGTGGGTCTCCCTTAAGTATACTTTTAATAATGCAACTATTTTTGGATGATGATAGTATCTCCATCCCTAATAATAACTTGATTCTATCTTGGATATCCTCTATTTTAATATCCTCTCTAAAATTAACAATTATCTCATCATATCCTTTTTTATAAAGATTTCCTACGATGGTTCTTATTAAATTCTTATGGGATTTTACTTCTTTGAATTTAATACCTTTTAAATCCAATGTAATTGATTCAACCTGTTCTTTTCGGTCAGTTCCAATTATTAACAAATTATCCTTCTCCTCAACATCCATCTCATCCCCTTGTTTAATCCCCATATTCCTAACCCATTTACTAGGTAGGCTTACCATCAGAGTGCAAGGACCAACTTTACAGACTTTTCTTTTCATAATTTATTGTAAATATGTTGCAATATTTAAATGTTTTGCATTTATAATTATATTATTATGCATAATAATTATATAATGATAATGTTTATATTTAATGCTAAAATTCTAATCTTATAACATTTTCCGAAAAAACCAAAAAAGATTCAAACAAACCAAAAGGTGGCAACATGGAAATCACAAAAAAAGATATGCAAATTATAACAGCATTAAGGCAGAACGCAAGAGAAAGTCTGACAAAAATCTCCAGAAATACTGGGATACCAGTATCTACAATATTTGATAAGATCAAAGAAAATCCATTGATAACAAAAAGTACCTGCTTGTTGGATTTCAACCAGTTGGGATTTAATACCAGAGCAAAAGCTACAATCAAGGTAGAGAGAGGAACAAGGGAAGAATTAAGACAGTATCTTTCAAAACATCAAAATGTGAACTCACTCTACAAAATAAACAGCGGCTATGATTTCCTAATAGAAGTTGTCTTTAGGAATATAAAAGACCTTGAGGAATTCATGGAGCATATAAGAGACAGGTTTCAGATAATAGAAGACAATGTGTTCTATATATTGGAAGACATTAGAAGAGAAGAGTTCATGGCAGATGAAAGGTTAACTCCTTTATAACAAAACTTTGATTTAAAACCTAAACACTTCCATAGCAGATGAAACATCCTTCTCATCAATAACCAGTATTGTATCTGTCCAGCAGCTCATAGTCTCAATTATATTTATGCCTCTGTTCCCAAGCAAGGAATACAGATGGGACATGACTCCAGGGATTGCTTCAATATCCTGAGATGTTTTTATTATAAGTGTTGCAAGGTTTGAATATTCTTTGATAATGCTCCTGCTGAACTTTTGCTTTATCTTATTAAGATATCTTTCTGTAGTAAGGATTGTTATTGTTTTTACCCCTTCAATTATATGGATAAAATCCCTGTTCTTTTTAGCATCTTTTTCAAGGTCTATAAGAGAATCCGGATAGATATCTTTATCTATCACAACCACAACTGATCTTGTTTTCACATCAAGTTCAGCATCTTTTAATAATCTTATGATAGCATCTTCATTTATCTTCTCATTTTTGATCTTGACTGCATATCTTCTTGCTGCAATAAGTATTGCCTCTATGCTTGACTTTTTTGTTATTTCAGTCTCTTCTGCAATCCTTCTTGCTAATGAAGAATAATTTATTATCCTTTTCTTAAGACAGTCTTGTATGCTTGGATGTTTTCTGATATATTCTTCTGTAATCTCTGTTGTTGTAGGCATAACTGATAATAATCTTAACATATATTTAAATTTAACTATTTTGTCCCAAATAGAACAATTGTTCTATATCAAACAATCCTGTTATTTCTGTTTGAGAATGGTTACGAAATATATAATCATGCCATCAATCTTTCTAAAAACCCGCAAAAAAACAAGCAATTTTCGAAAATAATTTTATCGTCGATAAATCATACCTCTCTTTGCCTCGCTCGGAAATTCTCCGCAAATCCCGAAAATACCGGAAACCTTCCGGAACAACATTAAAATCCTCCAATCAAAGCAAAGATTCGTCGGAAAACACGAAAAAAGGCATTTAAAAGGCAGTCCACACACAATATGATAGGTGAAAACAAAAATGAACATACCAAAAAAAGACATCCAGATCATAACAGAACTTAGAAAGAACGCAAGAGAGAGCATAACAGCAATGGCAAAAAAGACAGGTATTCCTATCTCAACAATCTTCGATAGGATGAAGGCGCATCAGGGAAGCATAATCTTGAAGCATACCTGCCTGCTGAACTTTGGTGAATTGGGTTATGCTGCAAGAGCAAAAGTCACAATCAAGGTTGACAGGGAAGTCAGGGAAGACCTGAAGAATTATCTAAGGTTGCATCCGAATGTCAATTCATTGTATAAAATAAACAGCGGCTATGATTTCATGTTTGAGCTCATATTCGCAAGCATCAGGGATCTTGAGGGATTCATGGAATGCCTTGAGGAGAAATATCCTATCGCAGACAAGAACATCCATTATATTATAGATGACATAAAAAGAGAGGAATTTATGGCTGATGATCATATAATTACACAGTGAGTTTATGATAGTTTAAGGTGATGATGATATAGAATAGCGAGAGCTATGGAAAAATGGAGGAAAAAGAAAATGGAAAATGAAAAAACAAAAAAAATAATGTTAATTGGATTGGGACCTCATTCAAAGAGAATTTATTATCCTTTAATTGAGAAGTATGCCAGTAAAATGAATTTTGAATTAACAATTGTAGTTGACTTAGAAAATAAAAAAGAAGATATTTTGAAGTATCTTCAAGATAAGAAACTTAAACCAGAATTAATATTTATCAAACCTAAACAGCAAACTTATGATAAACTAAATCCTGATTTAGAAAAACAACTAAATGAAGTTATAAAAAAGAAACAGATTGAAGGAGTCATAATTGCTACTGAGCCTTTAGTTCATGTGATGTATGCTAAATGGGCACTAAAAAATAATCTCTTTATTTTGATGGATAAACCAGTTTCAACCTATAAAAATATTTCAACCGATATGAGATTGGCTAAACAATTAATTACAGATTTTGATGATTTAGCTAATCTATATAAAAAAGCAAGAATAAAAAATCCTAACTTAACCTTTTCTTTGATGGCACAGAGAAGATTTCATCCTGCTTTCCAAAAAATCAGGGGACTTATTAAAGATTGTTTTGATAAGACTAAATGTCCTATAACATCCATTCAAACATTTCATTGTGATGGGCAATGGAGAATGCCTACTGAAATAGTACAACAACTTTACCATCCATATATGCAAGGATATGGGAAGTGTTCACATAGTGGATATCATTTCTTTGATATTATTCCTTTCCTTTTAGAAGCTGGTTTAGATGAGAATAAATATTATGATAACATAGATGTTTTCACTAATTTTGTAAGACCCTTAGATTTTATGGAACAGTTTACATTAGAGGATTATGAGCGAATGTTTGGCAAAAAAATATTCCAAGAGAATAATTGTTATAATCAAGAACAGTTAAACTGTTTGATGAAAGGATTCGGTGAAGTTGATGCATTTAGTAACATTGCTTTTAAGAAAGGTAATAAAGTGATGACTGTTTGTTCACTCAACTTGGCACATAATGGTTTTGCCAGAAGGCATTGGGTTACAGCAAAAGGAAAAGATTTGTATAAAGGAAATGGCAGGGTAAGACATGAATCTCATATCCTTGAACAAGGACCTTTTCAATCTATACATTACCATTCATATCAATCAAAAGAAGTGAATCCAAAATTGAAAACTGATCTTTATGAGGTTGGTGGTGAATATCATCTTGATATTTATGTTTTTAGAAATACTAAAATGATTGGTGGAAAAGCTGTCGAGAAATTTACAATTAAAGACTTGAATATAAATATCATGGAAGGCAAATCAAGGGGGCATCAAGAAGATGCAAGGGCGAAAGGTTTCCTAGAATTCATAGAATCATTGCAGGGTCTAAGACCACAATATCAAATGACTTCAGATTTTATGAGTCATCGTGCAGCTGCGACTATTACTTCAGGGATTTATCAATCAGCAGTTGCACAACTAAACAATTCTAATCCTAAAATTAATTTGCCATTTTGGCTTGGGGAGATAGAAGAAATAGAACAAAAATTAAGTTCAACTGAAGAATTAAACAGTTGCAATAATCTAGTGGAGGTATGAAAAATGTATGAATTTAAAATAATCACCAGTTTGGTAATTGTAAATGAAGAAGGGAAATTTCTCTTAGGAAAACGAAGCATGGATGAAGATGTTTTCCCAGGGCTTTGGTCAATTCCTGGTGGCAAAGTTGAACATGGACCAAGACAATTAGATGTTTTGGAAGATAATGTAAAAAAAGAAGCACTTGAAGAAATTGGAGTAAAAGTAACTGTAGATAATTATATACAAAGCCATAGTGATGGCAAAGGAAAGATCTACATAATCTTTAAAGGAAGGATCACAAAAGGCATTCCAATGCCACTTGAGGATACTGAAGAAGTTGCATGGTATAATCTGGAAGATATTAAAGAAGAATTGCTTTGTCCTGAAGTTTACAATATTCTTCATAAAGTTATGAAAATGCATAAATTTGCTTTTCATCAGTAGGTGATATTATGTTTTATGTAATCGAAGGGATAGACGGAGCTGGAAAAACAAGTGTTGGCAATAAACTAAGTGAAATTTCTAATATTAACTACTTAGAAACTCCTTGTGAATCTTTTAAAAGAGTGAACTCAAGACCTGATGACTCTGATTTTCATGGAAGATTTGATTATTATATGAGGGGTAATCTCTATACTATAAATAAATTAAATCAAAATTCCTTGAATGTTGTAGGGAGATACTATTTTAGTACAATAATTGGGAATAGTTTATTGCACAATATCTCTTTTGAATCTGTAGAAAGTATTGCAAGGATGTATAATCCTGAAGAGCCTGTCAATACATTCTTGCTGACAGTAGATGAAGATGAGCAGCTTAGACGGATTAAAAATAGGAATAAAGGGAAACATACCCTCAATGATTCTAATATATTATATGATATAAATTATAGGGTGAAAATGAGGGGATGTTATATAGCTAAAGCTAAACAGAAAAAATGGCATATCCTTGATACAACAGATAAATCTATTGACCAATTAGCAAAAGAAATATTACAAAGCATTTGTTAAAAATAAATATCCCCTATATTTAATTATACTGGAAGATTAAACAAACAATGCATACTTTTAGGGCATAGTGCTGTGGCAGAGCCTAGATATATGAGGACCTGTATGTATTGTATATGTTACCCCTTGATTTGGAGAACAATAACCATGAAAATAAGAAAAGCAGTTGGAGCAATTATAAAAACAGGTAATAAGTTTATTTTGGTTCATAAAGTGAAAATTATGAACTCAAAAAATGGTCCAGAAGACATACCTGGCAGGTGGGATTTTCCCAAAGGGGGAGTCAAATCTTCTGATATGAATCTAAATAAAGCAATATTAAGAGAACTCAAAGAAGAGACTGGTTCTGATCAGTATAAGATTATAAAGGAATTCAATGAAAAAATCTCTTTTCAATTCCCTCAGAATATCCAAGAGAAATTGGGCTATCAAAAACAGGAAGTAACAATGTTTTTGGTAGAATATACTGGTGATAAATCTGACTTGCAACCTCAAGATGAAGAGATAGATAACATAGCCTTGTTTTCAAAGAATGAAGTTCTAGCTTTAATTTCTCATAAAGAACCCTTGCAATTCTTTAAGAAATATAGTTAGAATCTAAATCTCTCGTTTATCATCCAACTTTTTATTCTTATTTTACTTACTAAAATCAGTAATTTTTATATACCCATCCATAATTAAATATTTTAATAATGCTAACCTACAACTTTTCATTGGTATTTGACAAAGATACAAAAGAGCAAATAAGAGAATATGCCAGAAAAATAAATTCAGCCTTAGATACTAAATTTGACTTAACTGCTGAATCCATACCTCATATATCTTTAATTAAATTCAATGCAGATGAAGAGCTAAACAGCACAATAATCAAACAAATTGAAAATATATGCCCTAAAGAACTTTATGTTACATTCTCTGGATTAACATTGCTTCCTTCCCATAATGCTGGAACATGGGTTGAAATATCAGTAATAAAAACCAATGATCTGATAAGATTGCAAAAACAAGCAGAACTCCTTTTGCCCAATGTGCAAATACTAAATAAAATAGGTGATGGATACAGGCCTCACATAACATTGAGCAAAACTGTGGATGTTAATAACCTCACAATCTCTAATTTAGATGATGCCATACTAAGAAAAAAGAACATCAGAATGCAGACAAATCTGGGTTTGGCTGGAAAGAATTTCTAAATGTTAGTTATTGATAAAAAATCAAAACAAAAACAATATATACCTATTATAATTTACTCAATTCTATGAAAATTTCAATCGTAACAGGAAATAAATACAAGCTGGAGGAATTCCATCAGATACTTGGTGAGGACATAGAACTTGAGCAATTGGACATAGACCTGCCAGAGATACAAGAGACTGACGCAAAAGCAGTGATAGAAGCCAAACTTGATGAAGCTATCAGGCATACAGACAATCTGGTGATTGTTGAGGATACAGGATTATATTTCAATGCATGGAATGGTCTGCCAGGCGTGCTCATAAAGTGGTTTGATAAGACTGTAGGCAATAAGGGGGTTGTGGATATGCTGGATAAATTTGATGATAAGAGCGCTTATGGTCTGTGCACAATTGGTCTTGCTGCAAAAGGAAAAAAGCCAGTCTTCTTCCAAGGCGAAATAAAAGGTACGATAATCCCTCCCCGAGGAAACTGCAGATTTGGGTGGGATTCTATATTCATCCCTGAGAACCACACAAAGACTTTTGGCGAGATGTCAAAAGAAGAAAAGAATACCCTGAGCATGAGAAAGATTGCTCTGGAGAAACTGAAACAGTATCTGGCAGAAACTCAATAATATTGAGAGATTTGAAAAACTCCCCTATGTTCCGTTTTCAAAATTTTCTATTGGTATTTCAAGGCAAATGTTCTAATTTGCTTTGTAAATTTGGGGTTTGCTGCAAACGCCATTAACAATTTATAGAGTACATAACTGCTTGCAAATAAAAGGACATTACCCAGAATAATTTCCAGGCCTGATTCATCTCCTTTTTTCAGAAATTCCCACATGCCGATGCCCCCGAATCCTATTGTAATATCACCCATCCAACTCATGTACTTTTTAGCGTTTTCAAGAAGATTATTGAAAATTTTTGAACTTTCAGTGCCATAATAATTTAATTCTTCAGAATAGTTATGCTGCTTTTTCAGCGATTTTTCAAACATTTTCACGAATTTTGCAGGGTCAAGCTTATCTCTTTTAATCAGAATCTTATCTTCTTTAACCAACTTCTCTTGCTCATCAAGGATTGTTCCAAGTTTCATTAATATCTTATAATCCCTTTTGTTAAATTCAATAATCTTGGATAGGTCTTTGCTTAAATCGAATGGTAATTTTATCATCATACCCTCTTCCAGCATGTTTAAAGCAGTGTTTGATTCTTTGCTTTTCACCCACCTCTTGACTCTTTTAAAAATCTCTTTATCTTTTTCTATTAATTCAATTAATTCTACTCTTGATTTCTTTATTAATTCAAATAGTTCTGCTCTTCGTCCAAATTTGGGTTGAATTTCTGAACCAGATTTGATGCTTTCAATTATCTTTGATTTTGCATCATAATTCTCAGAAATGATTCTTTGCGCTTCACTTGCTCCTTTAGCTAATAGGTCTCCGTATTTGAATAGTCTATTTACATCCATTTAGATTGTATTTAAAACTTCTAATATATAAATATTATTAAAGTATGACAGCTATATTCAAATGAGGACTATTTTTTAAGTAATATGGAACGAAAACAGCAAATATTTAATATTAATATGATTATTGAATACATACAAATCATAAAATAAGATATAGATCTCATATCTCGCAGCACATTGCTCACAATACCAACTTTTTTTTAAAATTATGCTAACATTTATATATACATTATAATTAACATTGCTTATAAATCAACAAAAACCGAGGTAATTATCCTATGGCAAAAAAAGCAAGTTCTAAAAAGAAACAAAAGAAAACTGTATCAAAGAAAGAAGCGGATAGTGAAGAGATTGAAAGGCTTGAAGGCCAGATTTCACAGCTCCCTCCTGAAGCAAGAGATAAGCTCAAGAACATAAAAGAGAAGCTTGACAAACTGCAGGCAAAGGTTGTCAAGAAGTTTGATAAATATATAGTCGGAATCGCTCTGATGCCACCTACTCACCAGTTTCCTCAGTCTATGAAAGAAGAGGAGGAAGAGGCTGCAAAGGCAAAAGGAGAAAAAATTAAGACTGAGAGGGTAAATGTCCTTATTCTTGTTGATGATACAGATTCACAAAAGATGAGCAAAGAAGAGCTCAAAGATAAATTATCTACTATAATCGCGCAGATGACTAAAGAAGTTGACAAGGACCTGTATCCTTACACTATTCTTCTTTCAGAAGTATGGCAGAACTGCTATGATGCAAAATACGATCTTCTGCAGGTAATTGCTATGAGCGCGCCAGTATATGACACCGGCATGCTTTCAGCAATCAAGATTTCAGAAATACACAAGACTATGATCCTCAAGAAGTTTGAGAAATACATTATCAGCTATGTTCTCGCAGGCTCACTTGTCCAGGGAAAAGCCACAAAAAGTTCAGATATTGATGTTTGGGTTACCATTGATGACACTGATGTCAAGAAAATGACCCGGGCTGAACTCAAAGATAAGCTGAGGGCTATAATCATTGGTATGGGAATTGAAGCTGGAGAAATGACAGGAATCAGGAACAAGCTTAATATTCAGGTATATATCCTGACTGACTTCTGGGACAGCCTGAAAGAAGCAAATCCAGTCATATTTACACTATTAAGGGACGGAGTTCCATTCTATGACAGAGGAATATTCATGCCATGGAAGCAGCTGCTCAAAATGGGCAAGATCAAGCCGTCAGGCGAAGCTATAGACATGTTCATGTCAAGCGGCGAACAGATGATTCAGAGAGTGCATTATAAAATCAAAGAAATAGGGATGGAAGATACATTTTATGCAATCCTCACTCCTAGCCAGGCTGCGCTTATGCTTTACGGCATTCCTCCGCCTACACCAAAAGAGACTCCTGTTATGATGAAAGAGATATTTGTGGACAAGGAAAAACTGCTTGAGCCCGAATATATTAAGATACTTGAAAAAAACATCAATGTAAGAAAGGAGCTTGAGCATGGTACAAAAAAAGAGCTTTCTGGCAAAGAGGTTGATGAACTAATCAAGAATGCTGAGAAGTATCTTAAGAGGGTCAAGGAACTATTTACACAGATAGAGAAAAAGAAAGAAATAGAGTCTATGGTTCACATATATGATACAGCAGTCACTATGATAAGGGATGTCCTTCGGCTTGAGGGCATTGAAAGGGCAAGCGATACTGAGATTGTCAGGATTTTTGAGGATGAGCTTATCAGTAAGGGCAAGATTCCAGCAAAATTCCTTAGGATACTTAATAATATAGTCAAGGCTAAGAAAGACTATGATGCTAAAAAACTGACAAAGAACGAAGTGGCAGAAGTAAGGAAGCATTCCCATGAATTCATTAAGTTCATTGTTGAGTATATGCAGAGGAAGAGAGGCAGAGAGATAGAGAGGGCAAAGATTCGCGTCAAGCATGGCAATAAGTATGGCGAAGTGATTCTTCTTGGTGAAGAGGCTTATATCATCCATGATATAGATGCAGAAGAGAAAGGAATCTCAAAAGCGCAGATTGCCAAGGACGGCGGTCTTAATACAGTGGCTGACTCAAATCTTGAAGAACTGGAAAAAGCCATATCTAAGATGGTCATCCCTCCGAAAGCTTTCATAAAGCAGAAGATTTTCGAAGACCTTAAATTAATCTTTGGCAAGGATGTAGAAGTCCTTGTCCATTTTTGAATAGAAAATTTCACTGTAAAAAACTTTGCAGCCAGTAGAAGACTGGGGGCAAAGTTTTTTGAGATTTTCTCAAATATATCTTAGACTATCTAAATCTTTTTAAATAGAAAGTGTTTTTATAATCAAAGTGTCATTATTTTTTGTATTTGACAAATATCTGGGGGGATATAAAAATGGTGAATTCAAATTATAGGCCTAAAATAGGAATCAAGATTCATGATGCAATGACGCACAATCCAGTGAATGTTTCACCGGATACCCATTTGCAGGAATGTGCAAGCGTAATGGCAAATACTCATGTGGGTGCCTTGCTTATCAAAGAAGGAGATCAAGTTGTGGGTATAGTAACAGAGCAGGATATTGTGCGAAAAGCAGTATTTAATGATATGTCCCCTTCTAAGACTCTAGTTAAGGATATCATGGAGACTCATCTTGTTAAGATTGGGCCTAAGGATGATGTTGTCAAAGCTCTTCAGTTGATGGGCAATCTTAATGTGAGACATCTGCCTGTGTTTGATGGAGAGGAATTTGTCGGGCTGATAACAACAAAGGACGTGCTTAAGATAGAGCCACAGCTTTTTGAGTTACTGGCTGAAAAGATTGAGCTTAAGGAAGAAGCAAGAAAACCTATAAATACAATTAATGAACAGGAAGGGATATGCGAATCCTGCGGCAATTATTCTTCACACCTGTATGCTAAAGATGGAGTTCATGTTTGCCACAATTGCAAGGGCATATGACCTCTTGCATATTTTTTCTTTATAATCTCTTCTTCAAATATGGTAAGTAGAAAGTCTGCTATTCGAGGAGCACCAGCATCGTCAAGTCAAAACTTAATCCTAATCCTTATCCTGCTCGTAGTGGGGGGATGCCCCCTACGGGGACACA
>JAGLGH010000089.1 GCA_023144115.1 Nanobdellota archaeon
ATTATAGAATGTAAGTGTTGCAGAGTTGTTGAATGATGAATGCAAAGCAGAGGAATTTACAAAGATAATTTGGTCTTCAATTTTTATATTTGCGTCATAATCTTCACCGTCAGTATTGATTCCATAATCCTCTGCAAACATGATTTTCCCTCCTGTTTTTGCAAGAGTCATGTTTAAGACGTTTGTCAGGTTGGATTCTGTTGAGAAATCTGTTGTTTCTTCATCGAAATTTGTGCATATTGGCGCGACCATGCTTTCCTGGCTGTAGCTTAATGCTGCTGTTAAATCATTTGGTTTTCCAACAGTTCCATCTACAGTATTAGTGCCTGAGGTGGAACTGAACTCTGTCTGGCTTGTGCCATCATCCAAGGATATGATAATTCCTTGTATTGTGACTTCTGTTGCAGATGCAGTGGTTAAGGTAGCAATTGCAATTACAAGCATGATGATTGCTGTAAAGTATTTGTTTTTCATTCAAATCACTCCGAACGGACACAGCGGACATAGCAGTTGCCAGTCTTACCGTCGCCGTCCATGCGGCCGTAGGCCATGCTGATTTTGTACGCTTCGCCTAGGCTCTCAGTCCTAGTAGTACTTGTCCAGTAGGTACTAGTTGTTGTTGACCATAATAATTTATTGTTTTGGAAATCTGAGTAGCAATGATTAGGGGTAGCAGAATCACAACTGAAATCCAACATAGTTCCTGCTTCTAACCAATTCGGCAAATGCCAATCACTATGCCCGCCTAAAGACAAACCATTACAATAAGCTAATGCCTGTTCCCAATTGTAAATACCGGATGGATCGTCATACTGCCAACACAATCCGGTATGGTCATCTAATACTGTTCCTGTTCCGCAGCCATCAGATGTGTAGCTTTTGCTTGTGCTGTCTAAATCAGCATCCTGGCCAGTACCAGTACAAGATATTTCAGTACCAGCAGCATTCCAGCATTTTGTCTGACCAGTATGCAGCTCCGCCCCGCCAGTAGCTGGTTCAGCAGGAGTTGTGAAATTATACAAGAAGTCTCCATAGATTGTTGAGAGGTTGTATGTGTAATCAGTTGCATAACTTAAAGTAAACTTATTGCCTGTCATTGGTATGACCATGCCTGAGGTATAGATTCCTGTTGCAGCATCTCTGGATTCAACAACTGCGCCTGCTGCTGTGTGTATAGTAACATCAACTGATGTTCCATCAGAATTGTCTATCTGGCTGATGCCTGTGAGACCTGTCAGTTCTAGTTCTATCTTTGTTTGAAAAGTAGTTGCGCTGGCTAAGCTGATGCATAACATCAAGACTGCTGTTAAGCAGATAATTGTTTTTTTCATTGCATTTCACCTTTTTAATCTGATTGTGTTTCATAAATAATTTGATATGATAAACAGATATTGGAATATCTAATATATAAATATGCCGGTAGTGGTTTGATTTTGTATTCTAAGAGTGAACTTTGTGCCTAAAAATAGAAGGATTTCTTCAAGGGATTGAGGCAAATGAAATCGCAAGTATTTTTAGTTTGAATCTATGAATGGATCTGAGGGAGGGTGAAATATTATTTCTATGTTTGATATGCTTTGAGGAATTTCTCTCAGGAGAATTCTTGATTCCAAATCTTATCTCCGATATAATGGATGTTCTTCACTGCTTTTCCTGATTCTTTTTCACTCATCTCTTCAGAGCTGAACATAGCAATACCTACAGAAAGAGGCTTTTTGTTATTCACATCAACTACAGCAATTGGCTCGTCTTCTTCAATGCCTTCATCTATCTCTACAATGCCAGGTCTCATGATATCTGCTCCTGATATAACAAACTTCACAGCGCCCATATCAACAACAACTTTTTTCATAGCCATATTCTCAAGCAGGAATTTCAGTGTGGGTATTATCCTTTCGTTGTGGTAGAAGAAGAGTGGTTTGCTGTTCACGAAGATTATTATGAGATTGCCATAGTCTACTATCTCAACATTATCCTTTTTATTTGCCTGGAAATTGTAGCAGGCTATCTTTTCATTGAGTTCTCTGATATCAGATTTGCGCAATCTTGTTTTTTTCATTTTGAAATTGTTTTAATTAAAGCCTTGTATCTCAACAATCATCTTCTGCATAGGATTTTTCATCTTATTTATAATCTTCCTTTTGATATGCATGCTTGCCTTGTCAGCCCTTGTCCCAAGAGTCCTTGGAGAATCATATTCTCCTAATCTTATGACAATCTCCTGAGCATCATTGAAATAGGGATTCACTTTTGCAGTTATCTCATCAGTCATTGCATCTACGCTTATCCTGATTTTAATATTAGCAAATTCAAGAAGTTTTTTGATCTGGCTCAATTCAAAATCTGCGCTAACTCCTATAATGCAATTTCCATTAGAAGATAGATCCTTATCCTTGGTGAATTCAAGCGTGGTCTTATGTGTGCCAAGAATATTCCTATGACCATAGCAAGAGAACAATACTTTTGACATAAATAAGTCAATCCTCAAAATCTTCTTTTATTTTTAGAATTTTGTCTTTCATATCAGGTATATCATTCACTACTACATTCCATACTCTCGCAATGTTTATTCCAAAGTATGCGTGAATCAGCACGTCCCTCATACCCGCAATCTCTTTCCAAGGAAGATCAGGATGTTTATCTCTGAATCTAGAGGGTATGTTTTTCACAGCTTCCCCTATTATTTCTAATCTCCTCATGATGGCATCCTGGAGTTGAGCATTCTCATTGAAATCTTCTTCTCCTATGCCTTTTGTATATTCTTCAATCTTAATGATGCTTTCCAGAATATCTTCAATATAAACTGCTATATTTCTTTTCATAAGATTGATACCTCTTCTTTTAATATATTTTGCCTGAGAAGAGACTTGATAGTACTGTATTCTACTAAGTCAACTTTCTTATCGAGAACTTCTTCTATCTCTATTTTGATTCCTACAAAATCAAGCAGGCTAAGGTTTTTGTCTAACTCAATAAGTATGTCTATATCACTCCCTTTCTTCATCTCACCTCTCACGCATGAGCCAAATAATCCTGCTCTTTTGACTTTATAGCGTTTTAAGATAGGGTTTATTTTCTGCTTGATAATCTTTATGTCATTCTTCATATTACACACCTTTTATTAAATATAGCAGAGAAATATTTAAAACTATTGTTTTTCTGTATAAGAAAGAGGGGGAAAAAGAAAAAACTAGAAAATTTCATAAATAATTTAAAAAAAATCTTAAGGAACTCTTTAAAGAAGTTCATCAATCTTCTTGTCTGTGCCTTGGGGCTCTGTTTGAGTCTTTGCGGTTGCTGCAAGCTCTTTTGCCTGTGCTTCAAGGTCAACGCCTAGCTCTTTGAGTGCTTTGAGATGCATCTGCATAAGAGATTCAACTATGCTCAATATCTTTGCCATCTCTTCTCTTTCTTTTGCAAGAGTGCTTAAAGCGCCTTTATGAAATCCTATTTGTTCATCCTTATTTGTTTCCTGAACTTTTTCTTCTGCCATATTAAATCACCTGTGTTATATTGTATTTTTATTTATCATCTAAGAATTCAATATTATTTATAATAGTTTTGGTTGGTGGTTTGATTTGTCAAAGAAAACTGACCACCAACGGCTATATCATTCTTTTTTATTCATCTTCTTGGATATTATGTCTCTGGCAAAATCCTTTGCATTCTCCAAATCTTTTTTACCTGGTCTGCCTTTATTTATTCCTCCAATAATTTTAAAAGGTCCAAAGGTATCAAATCCTTTGCAGGAAAATTCACCGGCAATATTAAAACCTTTTTTCAATAATTTGTTTCTAAGTAATCTATGATAAAACCTAACAGGGCCCATTCCTCTTGTTGAAAAAATGAACGCGTTTTTATTTTGTAATTTGGGCAGTTTATCAACAAGATTCAGCAAAGACTTGTGATGTTTTTGAAAATAAATTCCTGACCCAAAACCGATTAAATCATATTGGGACAATTCATCTATTTTAACTTCATCTGGATTAATTAATTTTGCATTAAGAATCCCAGCCATTGCTTTGGCTATTTTTTCAGTGTTTCCCTGATGTATTGAGATATAAATTATTAGAGTTTTCATAGTTTTAATCCTAAAGTAAAAAGTCTCACTGCCCAATATAACTCTTTATCAATGGCCTTGGCCAGCCCTGCATCTCAAATGCTTCTACAATCTGCCCTTTTGTATAGCCTTTTTCAAGATATCTACCTATCATCTGCCGAATCATCTCATAAGTCTCTTTCTCTATGAACATCTTGCTTTCCATCTGCTGGACTCTCTTGAATCCATAAGTCATCAGGGATTTCATCTTTACAATCTCTTCCTGCATCTGATTGATGTCTCCGGATGACACAAAAACCTCTTTAAGCTTATCCATGGCAGGAGTTGCTATTGCAGTCTCTTTTTCTTCTATTAATCCATCCAGCAGCTGCCGCATTTCCCGCGCCTTGGCTATTGCTTTTTGGTGCTCTTTCAGGACCTTCAGATTCTGATTCCTAAATTCAGAGAATTTTTTGGCTGTCACAAGATCGTTTATGCTGCCTGCAATGCCTTCTATGGAAAGCAGCCGTTTTCCAAAGCTATCCATCACACCAGATAATTCTTCTTTTACAACTTTAATATCCTCTGTCTTAACAAGATCTGCAAACCTTACTTTCATCGTGTCAAATTCCTGTATCTGCTCCTTATATGCTTCATCAAGATTCTCTGCCATCTCCTTAAACTTCTCAAAATCATTGAACCGTTTCTGAACCTGGATAAACATTGATTCTACCTTATTTGAATGCATCTCAACCTGCGACTCGACTTTTTTTATGGTAGTAAGCTCCTCCCTCACTTCCTGGTTGAGCTTTATGGTATCTTCAACTCCTTTAAAGAGAGCCATCTTTGATCTTTGATCTTTAAGCTCTTTCATAATCATGGAATTTACAGATTCATTGCTTTCTATCTTGCCAGTTATTGCTTCTATCCTCATATCAATTTTGCTTATTTCTTTAAGAATCTTATCAGGCTCAAGCTGGGACATGATTTCATTTGTTCTTGCGCTTTTAACTTCAAGCTCTGAGAATTCCTGCTCCTGGCTGACGACCATATTCCTTAATTCGCCAATCTGCTCACTTATGGTGCTCAATCTTTCATTGAACATGCCCCTCATCTGGCTCAATGCTTCCATCCGAGAATTTAATTTTTCAATTTCTATGCTTACTACAGGTGAAATTGCCTGCGCAGCTGAAGGCTTTTTTTCTTTTTTTTTCGGCTTCTTTTCTTTTTTCTCCTTAGAGACAACTTCTTCTTCCAAAGGAGGCAGGCCTAATGGAGATTCTTGATTCTGCTCTTTAATTACATCTTCTGATTCTTTATCAGAACTCTTTTTCCCTTTCTTTTTTTTCTTTAAAAATGCCATTTTTCTGCAGACAGGCTATAATATTTAGCTGATTTACTTGCCTTTGCTTTTTGATGTTTTTAAACTTTGCGCTTGTTTGCTATTTTTTGCATAATTTCCTGCAGCCATCATCATAGGATATATAAAATACAAGAAGACAAGCATATATACAACAAATAAAATCCAGCCGAGGTTTGTATGGAAAAGAGACATAGCAAGAGCAGGATTTGATATGCCTACAAGGAAAAGCAGATATATCCTGATTATAGTCATCAGATACATTCCTGCAATCCCAAGCAGGAAATAAGGCAATATCCTGCTCTTATTTAAGTTATTTAAATCATATATAACCATCAGCAGGAATATTGAAGTGAACATTGCCATGGATTCTATACCTGAACAAGGAGGACCGATTGCTGCGCTGAATCCGTTTATGCCCATTGTAAAATCATTAAAATATATATCAGGACTTTTCATGGTTAGCCTGAATATCAACATAACTGCATTGCCAACCATTGATGAAAAAAATGCCCATGATGAGCGCAGCAGCATAGCAAAAGAAAAGAAACATAAGCTTACCACAACAGAAATTATTATCTCCTTATGAAACTTCTTTATAGCAAAAGCATTGAATACAGCCAAAGCAAAGAAGATTGCTGCTGCTATAGCAAGCAGGTACTCTATTAAGACCACTATATAGATACTGCTGCTTAAGAAAAGTGTATTGGTAAAATATTTGAGAAATATTTTAAATGAGTAAAAGACTAGTCCAATGTAGCCAAAAAGCAGGGTCTGTCTCCAGCTTTGAGAATATGATTGCATCTCCTGCAGCTTATGTCGGCTGTATAATAGAAAAATCACTATTATTCCAAGGTATATGAATTCCATATAGAAATAATTAATAGTATATATTACACCACCGCCAAGCATATTGACAATAGTTTTTGCAAGAAAAGGAAGAGCAAGGCAAAGAAGAGCTGCAAAGATAATGATTCTCAAGATTAAAGATTGTAGTCCTTTGCTGACTTTGTTATCCAGATGATTTTTAAGATAATCGAGTTTAGGAACAGCCATATCAATCAAGATTAAATCTGGATTATATAAACATTTTGGATTTTGTAAGGGATTTGATTTTATGAAAAAATCAAATCCTGAATGCCTGATTAGAATAAATAAATAGTGTGGTGAGAATTTAAAAAAAATGAAAGTAAACAAAAAAAGAAAAGAAAAAAAGTTAAATATCTAATCCAGCAGCAATGCAATCCTATTTGGGTCGTATTTCCAGTCAACAGGAAGTTTCTTTGCCTTCTTATAATAACCAATCAGCCTTCTTATTTTTGACTCAGTAAGCTGGTAGCCTCTCAATGCGCCTTTGTCCTGCTTATGAGACTCAATGTGTTTTCTTACTGATATGCTTTTCTTTATCAGAGCCATAAGATCTTCAGGAATTGATGATAAAAGTTCCCTTGCCTGAAGAATCTCTGTGATTCTTTTTTTTGTGATTGTCCTTGTATCCGGAACTCCATAGGAATCCTTCAGTATTGTGCCAATCATTGACGGGCTGTGGCCTGCCTTCGCGAGCTTTATCACAAGCATCTCCACTTCTTTTGCTTTATATCTTATCCATGCAGGAACAGTCTTTTTTATAGGTTTTGTGGAACCTGACTTTCCATGCTTTCTTGAATACATCCTTGCCATTTTATATACCTCTGTTATGCTTTTGCATATATTGTTTTAAAGAGGTCCAGAAACAGAGTAACTTTATGTCTCCAGTATAAGCGAGCCCTTGAGCCTGCTTACCCCTCGATGTGAGGTGTTAATCAATGTTAGTTTATAAATATTTTGGATTTAATGATTAAATTTAAATTAGGGGGAGATTAACTGAGGAGGAGTAAATCCCAGGAAGATTTATAAATCAAATGTCCTTATCGACTACCATGGATATAGCAAAGTATCTAGAGGACACGGAATTTAATTTAGAAAGCCCCCATATAAGAAATACTGAGGAGGGATTATTTATTAATGAGACTAGTCTTGAATATATTGCATCAAGACTCCTTAAGCATATTAGGAACAGTTCTTTTAATGGAATTTTATCAAAAAAAGACATTAGAACGGAAATAGAAGATAATAATAAATATTATCTTTCTGAAGATGATAATTGTTTAGTTGGATATGTTATAAATAAAGCAAATGTTAAAAAAGCTATTTTAAATCATGGCATTTTAATTTCCTGTCGGGAAAAAATAATGAAAAATGATCCTATATTTAGATATGATAAAAACATAGAAATATTAAACAATCAGAGATATTGCGCTTTATTTAATCTTGATAAGATATACCATATTGGGGCTCATAGCTTTGAAATGTTTGTGCATAGGATGGACAAATCTGAAGCTATGAAAAAGCAGTTAAGAAATAAATTCCCTCATGATTTAAGAGATTATATGAAATCACTTTACATAATGATTAAATCTTCTGTTTTAGTTGACAGAAAAAACTATATTTCACAAATATTAAAAAACAACTTCAAAGAATGTGAATATAGGACCAATCACGGATGGATTTTTGTGATAGAAAAAGGCAATATGTTAAAAACCTGTTATGAAGTTGGAAAAATCTCTAAAAAAGGATATAAATTAAAATAATTTTCTGAGTAGGGTTTGATTTAAAACCTGAGTTCCTGCAAAAGAGATTCTTGATATTCTAAGAAATAGGGGTGCAATCATTTCTGTATACTACATACTACAGATTTTAATTTTAACATATTTTAATTTTAATAGAAACTTTTATAAATAGCGCAATACTTCCTCTAACAATCAAAGGACATTAAAATCCCTATGATTTATTATAAAAAATTGAAAAACGGAGGATTATCAAAATGGCAAGAGAAAAACCACATATAAACATTGTCTTTGTCGGACATGTTGATCATGGTAAATCAACTACTGTAGGAAGGCTTCTTTTTGACAGTGGCAGCATTGATGAACAGGCTATGAGAAAACTTAAAGAGAAAGCAGAAGAACTTGGAAAGGGCGGATTTGAATTTGCATTCGTTATGGACAACCTGAAAGAAGAAAGGGAAAGGGGAGTTACCATTGACCTTGCGCATAAGAAATTCGAGACAGACAAGTATTATTTCACAATAATAGATGCACCAGGTCACAGAGACTTTATCAAGAACATGATTACAGGCGCATCCCAGGCTGATGCAGGTGTTCTAGTTGTTGCTGCAAATGATAGCGTAAGTGCGCAGACAAAAGAGCATGTATATCTATCAAAAACACTTGGTGTAAACCAGATGATTGTTGCAATCAATAAGATGGATATCAGCGGAGTTGACTATTCTGAAGAAAAATACAACAAAGTCAAGGCAGATGTATCAGAACTTCTTACAAGTGTAGGTTACAAGCCAGATGAAATATCATTCCTTGCAATTGCTTCATTACAGGGAGATAATATAGTCAAAAAAAGTGACAAGATGCCATGGTACAAAGGACCAACACTTCTTGAAGCTATGGACAAGATTAATCCACCAGAAAAACCAACAGGTTTGCCTCTAAGGCTTCCAATCCAGGATGTATATAACATCACAGGTATTGGAGTAGTTCCAGTTGGAAGAGTTGAGACTGGAGTCATGAAAATAGGTGACAAAGTGATGGTTGTTCCTGGAAGAGAAGGAAAAGGTGTTCCTGGTGAAGTCAAATCTATTGAGATGCATCATGAACAGTTTACAGAAGCAGAACCTGGAGACAATATAGGTTTCAACGTAAGAGGCATAGGCAAGAAAGACATCCAAAGAGGAGATGTGCTTGGACATGCTGACAATGTTCCAACAGTTGCGACTGAGTTCACAGCACAGATGGTAGTCCTAAATCATCCAACTGTCATTACAGTAGGCTATACTCCTGTATTCCACATCCATACAGCACAGGTAGCATGCCAGGTTATAGCAATCGAGAAGAAACTGAATCCTGCAACAGGCGAAGTGCTTGCAGAGAACCCAGATTTCATTAAGAATGGCGATGCAGCTATCGTAAGGATTAAGCCTGTACAACCATTAGTGATTGAGAAACAAAAAGAGATTCCTCAGCTTTCCAGATTCGCAATAAGAGATTCTGGATCAACAGTCGCTGCAGGAATGTGCATTGATCTGGTGAAAAAAGAATAATGGCTCAGCCATTAATTTTTTCTTATTTTTCAAGACATCATGATAATCAAAATGATTACCATGTAGCACAAAAAAGCAACCGAGAAAATAATTAAAATGTCAAAAGCAAGAATAAAAATAGCAAGTACGGAAATTGAAAAAGTAAATCAGGTATGCAATTATATCAAAGATATTTCTGAAAAGACTGGTGTTAATATGCGTGGTCCTATTCCTCTTCCTACAAAGAAACTGAAACTTACTACTAGAAAGTCTCCAGATGGAGAAGGCAAGGCTTCATGGGAAAGATATGAGATGAGAGTGCATAAAAGGCTTATTGATTTAGGAATTGATGAGCGAGCATTAAGGCTTGTGATGAGAGTTCCGATTCCAGAAGGGCTTAACATCGAGATAGAAATGCTTGATTAAGCAAAAGATTTCTTAAATAAACTTTTTATTTGATTTTTTAGTTATACTTATATAAAATTGCAGCATCTCGTTAATATATGGGACTAAAGACAACAGCAGTGATTGCATGCGGACTTCTGATGATGTATGGGGGAATTGGCTGTAAGGATAATATTTTTACCAAACAAGAGTTAACTGAGGGAAAGGATATTATTTATGCAACTGAACTTTTTGATAAGAATATTTGCGCAAGTTTAAGATATTTAAAATCTGCTTTGGGCGAAGATGTTCCAAAGAATTATGATTCTAATGAAATAATAAGAACAACGGAAGAAGTGATTGACAAATATAGCAAGAAGGCATATTGTAGGGATGTATTATTAGGGCTTGCAAAAGAAGCAGATAAGTATGAAAGAAAGGAAACTGCAGGAGATATTCTCAAAAAAGAACTGGATGATTTGGATGAGAGAGATTGTTCTGATTCATTTAAATATCATCTCTGGATGGTATATAGAATTGAACAGGGAAAAACAGATTCAATTGGGGCTACGCATAAGAATCTTAAGGATTTTTATAAGAAAAATGACTTGGTCAATTATGATACTGTTACCCAGCTATTCAGACAGATTGAAAGAAAGTTTCCAGAAAATAATTCTCGTTTTGAGGATATGGTAATACAAAAAAATAATTTTGGGCAAATTTTTTCAAAACTTTTATAAACAATTCTAGAATATGTTATAATATATTGCCGAGGTCGCATAACCTGGTATTGCGCAAGCCTGGAAAATGGATAATACTAGTGAGCTTGTGTCTGCAAAGACTTCTGGGTTCAAATCCCAGCCTCGGCGTTTATTTTTCTTCTATCTTGTTGAAAATTTATTATTTTCTGCGTTTCAAATAGATTCTAATTGCTGAGGATCTGGTAAGCCATGCTTGTTATATGGCTGTGATTTGGAGAAATAGAGAAATACGAAGGATGGATTGCAAAAAGTATATAAATGAGGTAATATATATTATGATTAATATGGGTTCTTCCATAAAACAAGCCTTATTGGATGAGATAGAAACTTATGGGTTATTTGTTTCAATTCTTATGATACTCTCAATAATATTTTTAATTCTCAGCTTTACATTACTTGTGTTTTTGCCGAGTTATTATGCTGATAACTGTGAATTAAAGCTTGCATTTGCTTCAGTTGGAACATTTTTAGTGTCGACTGGATTATTTCAAAGAGCTAGGAACGCCTCTAACAAAGCAGGAAAGAAAAAATGAAATTTAAAAAAAGCCAAATTGATCCGAGGATTCTCACTACTTTAGGAGGTTTTGCTCTAGGATATGCTATAAATGGAATTCAAGGTGCAATTATAGGTGCAATTATAGGTTTTGCAATCTCTTATTTTAAATAAAATCCTTAGTAGCAGTTGCAACGGTCTTCATTATTCTAATTCCTTTATTGCCTGCATTTAGTGCTACTTTTATTGCTGAGAAGAACATAAGGTAAAGCATGAGCAGGTTTGCTATGCTGAATGCTCATTATCATTACCAGAATCTTAAAGTTCTCAAAGAGCTGGATTTCAATTAGCATAGAGCAGGTAAATGAATCGATGGAAGGATATCATCCTTATGCTTCTCCCGCAATAAATCTTGCTCTTAAATCAATAATTGCTTCAATTATCTCCTGCAAAAGGGATAATTCTGCTTCTACTAAAGTAATTATATCCTCTGGAAGTTCTTTATCTTCTTTCCTAAAATGAGCAAATTTATTTAATCTGTTATATAAATCTCTTGCATTATTCCTTAGTTTTTCAATAATATCTAAATATGAATTATCAGTTATTTCTTTAAAACCTATTATTGCAAATTTAATTCTTGATCTTTGAGTTATTCCCCCAGCTTGAGAGTATTCAACCCAGTTCCATTTCTTAATTTCGTCATTAGGATCCAATTTTTTAGGCAAATCACTTAACACTTCTCTCATAGAATGGCAAGCATTTTTATACCATCCCAATTTATCCCGTTGAATAAATATTTGCCAAGCATTATCAAAATCTCTTCTAAGTGAGTGGCTTATTTTTGCTAATTTCTCAGCAATTTCATCTTTTCTTTCAATAGCAGAAAATGTTTTGATTTTTTTTGATATTTCTTTCATTTTAGGAATCTCTCTTAATATTTTACATCCACTATGAGAAATGTCAACTATGCTTCCCGAAGTAGAAGCTAGAGCTGTGGTAGTACTTACTAATGCTTCAGTACTTAATCTTGTGTGATCTATATCTTCATAAGTTTTTTCAGTAAAACTAAGCCCAGTATATAGGGAGCCACTGACACTGCTTATCATACTTGCCCAGACTGGGTCTTGATCATTATAGTATTTTTCAGGGAGAGCACTAAAAAAATCTCGGCTTACTTGCAGTCTTGATAAATCTATCTCATTATTGGTTTTTATTGCAATAACATCCTGTTGTACTTTGCGTAGGCTTTCATTAATCTCTGCTTTATATCCAATTATATCATCAAATTGTTTAATAATCTCTTTTTTATCTGCCATCCTCTTAAATTCCTCTTTTGCTTTTTTATCAAATTTTTAATTAATTTATATAAAGAACTAAACTTTATAATCTGAGTCTAAAGAAAGGCTCCTATATATAATATTGTTTTTCTCATATATAAACACTTCGCCATTAGAGAGGAGTTATTACGCAGTTCCCAATTTCCGTTATAATTTAACTAATTGTGAAACGTCTGAAAACCAAGAATTTCAGTGCTAGAAGCTCTGAAACAGCAAAACAGATAATCGAATTAAAAAGATAAAATTCAGCCAAGTCAAGAACAACTCAAGAAAAAATGGGCGGTTTGATGATGCTTTTTGGAAAACGTATCCTAAAGCGTAAACTTAGAGCAGGGTAGCCCCTAGGAATAACGCCTGAGTTTTTTATTTTTTAAATAAGTCCAAACCCACCAAAACTTATCTTATCCCAATGTTTAATAAGAAGATCAATTATTTTTGGAGCATAAGTTGCACCGTGTTTTAAGATATTTCCCATAATTATTTTTAATTTTGATTTATCTGGATTAGGTTTGGAAATTTCTTCTTCAAATTCCTTAACCATATTTTCAATTAGAATATCTATCTTAATATCCATTGACTGATTCTGAGTTTGACTAATATTAAATACTTGTTGAGGCAGTCCAGCATTATTTTGTGCTTCCTCAACTTCCACACCTAATTTTAAACAAATTCTATCTAATTGATCATGAACTTGCGAAATGGTTTCTTTAATTTCCTTTGGATTGACTCTTTCAGAAAACCAGCCTACACTCACTTGCTCAATCTCAGAAAAGTCGTCTATCCATTCCTCTTCTTCATCAGATAATTTCTGTTTAATTTGTTCAATATGATTTACATAATCATTACATTTTTCTTCAGAAAGGCTTTTGTTTAGATCTTTGCTTAATCTCTTATAGAACACTTTTACTTTATTTTTGATATTACCTAATGTCATACTAATCCCTCAAAACTCTTTATCCTAGTACTTCTTTTAATTTTAATGTACTTTTTATTTGTTTAACATATTTTTTTTCATTATTAAAACAAACTTCTGCTTTTGTTGGTTGGTGTAATTTTCTAAGTGCTAATCCTCTTAATTTCCAGGCAGGAGGTTCATGGTCATCGATATCTAGAATTTTCTTTGTGACATCTAGAACCTCTTTATGTTTACTTAGTTGAAGAAGAGAATCTGCCTTATTGATTAAAGTCGGAATATCATAATTATATTTAAGAGATTTATTAAAAAACTTTAAAGCTCCTTTAGGATCCTCTTTTCTAAGAGCAATCAAACCTTTATTTTTTAAGACAAAAGAATTCAATGGAAATAATTTAAAAATATCCTCCAAAAATCTCTCTGCTTCATCAACTTCCCCTTTATTTTGCATGCAAATAGATTTATTAGACCAACCTAATGCAAAATTTTTATCTAATTCAATTGTTTTTTCAAAACATTCTTGAGCTAAATTATTAAATGTTTCAGAATCATTAGAAATAAATCTTGAGTTTCTTTCACAGATTACACCTTTATTATTGATGGCATCAATATTCAAAGGATCATTTAAAAGTATTTTTTTATTGAGATCAAAAGCCTTTTTTAAATCTAAATCTTCTGTGTATAAGTTAACTAATGTTACTGAAAGAATGTTAGAATCAGGAAACAGTTTAATTTTTTCTTCTAGATAAGTTACTCCCTCTGATATCTTTTTACTTGCTTTTAAGATTGATGCTTTATTATTAATAGCTACAATAAAATTTGAATCTTGTTTTAATGCCTCTTCTACTAGTTTTAAAGCGTCATCAAACCGTCCTTTTCTTCTTAAGTTGTGGGCTTTGTTATTAAGTGCAAACTTATTCTCTTTATCAATCTCAAGAACTTCATCACAACATTTATTTGATTCATCTAAATCACCAAATCTTTCAAAAATGAATGCTTTTAATAAAAGAGCAGAAATATTTTTAGGAGTTATTTTGAGAGACTTGTTGATGAAAAAGATAGCATCATCTTTCTTGTTAAATAATTGGAACAAGCTTGCAAATTGTTGATATAACAAAGACTGAATATTCACATCTAATTTCTCAAATTCTTGAATATTCTCTTTTATTATAGTACATAGACTTTCTTCAGGTTCATTAGAATCAAATTTGACCTTATTGGTGTTCAATGATATATCAATGCCAAAAGTTTTACCTATCTCTTTAGGAATTTTTATTATTTCTTCAGGTCGTTTTACATCTAAAATTCTTAAAGGGATTTCTTCATCTGGAAAGAAATCTTCAAAAATATTTGGATGTCGAAATAAAATGTTTTGAAAATGTAATCCTGTCCAATTTAATATTTTAGGATATGTAGTTGTTCCTATTTTTTCAATTTCATCCTGACATTGAGGCGTTAAGTGCATGTTGGACATAATCACAATCTTATCAATTTTGTTAAGATTCGCAGCTTGAATCTTTCCAGAAATATTATCAAAGGAAACACCTTTCCCATAGCGTTTACATTCAAATCTCCATTTTTCAACAATTTCAGTTAAACCATCAGGTGCGTTAGTTTT
>JAGLGH010000009.1 GCA_023144115.1 Nanobdellota archaeon
GTCAATATTTCAATCCTCATTGCATCATGGTGCTTTTCAGGGTCTTTATCATATACAGGGGATGTTGTAACAAAAAATACTTCATCAGCGTTTATTGCAGAAGAGAAATAATATGTAAAAGGATCATTGTCACTGAAACCGTTTCCATTGTAAATGGGCATCAGCTCTTCAAGTGTTACAAAATCATTTGTATTTGCAATAGGTACAATACCTTTATCAAGAGTTTTGTTAAGTCTTCTGCAGATCCCTTCTTTTTCATAAGATTCAAAATTATTTGATGTAAAAAGGGTGTATGCTGTTTTTATATTATATCTTTGAAATGCTTTATTGTATTGGGATGCAAGTTCCTCTGTGCCCAGGCCTGCAAGAATCGCAAGCTCATCAACATAGTCAATATTTGTCTCAAAATCCCCTTCTTTGGGTCTGTTTATTCCTAATTTCTCTATTCCAAGCTGAACTGCTGCTGAAGTAATTACTGCAACTTGCGATTCATCTTCCCTGAGCTCATGCACTTTTTTTGCAATATCTGCAAGCCTATCTGAATCAAATTTAATAATATTGTCTTCAATTTTTGATAATACTTGTGTGCCGAATTTCATAACAATACGTTTGGACATTATTTTCACCTACTATCTAAAGTGAGGAGAATCATGCTTTATTTAAAAAAGTTTAGTAGTAAATTTTAAGTTAGTATGGGGCGTTTGGGAGCAAGGTGCTGTGAGATATGAGTGTAGTATAAAAACCAACATCTGTTACTACTAATGCATCATAAAATTACAGAAAGATTTATATATTAAGTTATAACTCTATCTTTATATGGCTGAACAAAAAACACTATCAGATGTTATAAATGGAGAATCTAATGAGGAATTAGTTTTGAAAAATGTTGTTTTAGGTTGTTATCAGGGACAGATTATTGAAAATAGTTGGTCAAATTCCCTCAGACAATATGAAAAATTAAGATATTTTGCTTTTGATTCTAAGAAAAGGGAATTAGTTGTCGAAATAGCACCATACCCGGGATTTAATGTAGATTTCAATAATATGTTAATAGAACATTACCAAAAGAATAACATTCCTGTAGAAGTGAAAGGTGGTTCAAAAAAAGGTGTGCTATATATCAAAGAAGCATTTAAACAGCTTGAGAATCAAAAAATGGTTCTAGTTTCATGTAATAAACAAGGGCATCTGTACTCAGGCCTGATAGAATCGTAAGTTCATCAACATATTCATCTTAAAATCTACAATGTTACAATGGTAAAAAATATTTTCAAAAATCTGATACTATTTAGTTTTGGAGGGATGGTATTATGTAATGCAGCTTTGCATTATATAGATTACAGTAAACAAAAAAAGATCGTCAAAGAGACAAAATGTGATTAAACTGAACTGAAGATATCTTCGCTGCTATTTATTTGGGTGCAAAAACCGCAGAGTAAAGAACTCGTCCGAAAGAATTATATATCTGAAATAACTTTTGGATATTAATGGAACAAAAAAAGAAAAAAATTGGTGTTGGATTTGGTGTGCTAATTCTGAAAGATAATAAAGTATTACTTGGAAAGCGTCACGAAGATCCTGAAAAAGCATCAAGCTTATTGAATGGCGCAGGAACCTGGACAATGCCAGGTGGCAAATTAGATTTTGGAGAAACATTTGAACAAGGTGCGAAAAGAGAAACAATGGAAGAAACCGGAATAAAATTAAATAAGGTTGATGTAATCTGCGTCAATAACGATATGGTTGAGACTGCACATTTTATCACTCTTGGTTTATTCTCTGATGATTTTGAAGGAAAACCTCAAGTTTTGGAGCCTGATGAAATAACTGAATGGGGCTGGTTTGACTTAAACGAATTACCAAATCCAATCTATTTTCCAAGTGCAAAAGTTCTTGAAAACTATAAAGCAAAAAAGTTCTATGTGCCTCAATAAAAAAGAAGAAGTAGAGATGGAAGATGAGGTTGAGGGATTTAAATATGAATTATAATAGTTTAAATGAAATCAAAAAATTAGCAATCAGTTCTTTATTAGTCAAAGATCCTAAGATATCATTTTTAGCAGAAGGTTATAATAATTATAATTATCTGATTGAAGAGGAAAATAATAAATTAGTCTTAAAACTAAAAAAGAATAATGAACCTCAATTTAAGGATTCTTTAGAAAGAAAATATGTTTTTTTAAGATATTTTGAATCAAAAGGAATTAATTTTTGTCCAAAAGCTGTCTTTTATGATGAGGGGGGGAAATTTTCAATTGAAAAATTGATTGAAGGCAAGAAAATTCCTCAAAAAGATTTTACAGAAAAACAGATTGATTTATTTGTAAAGCAACTATATGATTTGTTTAGTTTAAATGTATCTGAGTTTTTTAATTTCTGTAAAGACCATAGATTTAAAAAATTTGAATATGAAAATCCAATTGAATCTTTAAACAAATATGGTTTTAATCGTTTTAATTATGCTAAAAAGGGAAATATATCTAAAGATGCAATAGAGTGGATGGAAAATAAATTAGATGAAAATTTACAATATTTGAGTCAATCTGATACTAATATTAAGCAGTTAGGTTTTTCTTGGGGAGATATTAAATCAAATGTGTTTATTGATGATTTAGGAAATATGACATTTTATAATTTTGACTA
>JAGLGH010000090.1 GCA_023144115.1 Nanobdellota archaeon
CAGTAATCCTGATTTTAGTCGTACCTATGGGGACGCCCTGGTATTCTACAGTTCTTTCAGTGTTGTAAACGGTAATAAGAAGGCCAACGGCTATAGTGTCCGTTGTATTAATGACCTAAGCGCTAATGGAGACCCCTGCTCTGCAAATGAAGACTGCATCTCAAATTATTGCAGAACTGATTTAGATGGAGTTGGGAAATTATGTGCAGATTCTAGTCAATGCGTCTATTCTGATACTATAAGAGACAATGATTATTCAATTTGTTACAATAATGATGATTACACCTGTAATTCAGGTACTTGGGGAAGTGAAGATTGTGGTGCAAATACTGCCTGTGGATATTATCAAGATATTAGTTCAGTATGTTCTGCTGGTAGTTGTATCTCATGTCCAACAAGCTGTGCAAGTGACTCTGATTGTGATGCAGGCATGTCCTGTGTTGAAAATTCCTGCAGTTTTACAATACCTATTCATTTTGATTATATCTCTGATCCAGAAACAACAACCTTTTCAGAAGTAGAAAACATCTCAGCTGTGGAAAACCTGACTCTTGCAACATCCTTGGGTATAATCAGCTTTGGTGACAGCATAGTTAATGCCAAAGGGCAGGATTATGACTCTCATGTAAAGATAGAAGATAGATTCATCTTTGTGAACAGTTCTGCACTGGATTCAACATTCAATAACTCTGCAACATTAACATTCGAAAATGTGAATTGCGCAGCACCTTATGTATTTTATTCAGCAACAAAAACCAACAGATTAGCAATCCTTTCAGAAAATAACCAGTGCTTTGCTCCAAGATGCACAAATATACAATGCGCAGATTCTACATTAACAGTTGATGTATTATCTTTCTCTGGTTATGCAGCAGAATCTGATGCAAACCTTTCGATTGATGCAGACGATCCAAAACTGATAGACCAGGATGTGAATTTCACAGCAGAATACCTGAATGTATCAAATGGGCTTTCCATATCCGGAGCAACATGCACAATCTATTTCACTGATGGAAACTATCCAATGGCTGAAGGTACAGATATATACACATACAACCGCACATTCTCAACAGAAGGCATAAAAGAATACAATGTAACTTGCAGCAAGACAGGATTCAGCACATTGACAGCATTTGACAATGCAACAATAGGAATCTCAGACATTCCTGAGTTTTCGATGATTACTTTGGGATTAGGGCTGGTTGCTGTATTGGGTGGGTTGATTGTGATTAGGAAGAAGAGATGAGGAAAAGATTTATGATGCCTTTATTGATGCATTCCCAATAGTATAGGTAAAAGTGGTTTTATGCCAAAAACTATTTAAATAATAAAGCATAACGATATTCTGGGTGGTTTTTAATGATACAGATGCCTCTACAGGATATCATAAAGAAAATAACAGAAAATGCAGAAATAACAGAAGAAGAAGTAAATGAGAAGATAAGCGAGAAGCTTGAGCAGTTGAAAGGTCTTATATCAAAAGAGGGTGCTGCGCATATAATAGCCAATGAATTAGGAGTCAAAATAATATCTCCTCCCTCAGGAAATCTGGAGATCAAGAATGTTCTTATGGGGATGAGGGATGTGGAAGTCACAGGCAAGGTCATGCAAAGTTTTGGTATCAGAGAATTCAAAAGAGACGACAGGACAGGAAAGGTTGCAAACTTGATTGTTGCTGATGAAAGCGGATCAATAAGGATTGTATGCTGGGGAAGCCAGGCAGACAAGACGCAAGATTTGAAAGAAGGCGACATTGTAAATATTATAGGAGGATATGTCCGAGCAAACCAGGGAACAAATGAGATACATCTCAATGATCAGAGCAAAATGATAGTAAACCCAGAAGGTGTGACTGTCAATATAGATATAGGTAGTACGGGCAGAAAGAAAATAGAAGAACTTACTGAGAAGGATCAGGATGTAGAAATTATGGGCACGATTGTGCAGGTGTTTGATCCAAGATTCTATGAAGTCTGCCCAGAGTGTAAGAAAAGAATAAGACCTTCTGAAGCAGGAGAGTTCATATGCCCAGAGCATGAAAAGGTAAATCCTGATTATTCATACCTTATGAATATTTATCTTGATGACGGCACAGGTAACATACAGGCTGTTTTTTTCAGAAACATCGCAGAAGCTTTGCTTGACAAGCAGCCTGAACAGATGCTGGCATACAAAGATAATCCTGCAGCAATAGAACAAATGAAAAATGACCTGCTTGGCATCATAATCAAGGTATCTGGAAGAGTAAATAAGAATACTATGTTCGAAAGGCTGGAATTTGTTGCAAGATCTGTTGACAGGAATCCAGATCCAGAAGAGGAGCTTAAAAATATGCAGGATGTAAGTGAGGTTAAGACTGAAGAAGTAGAATGAATTATAAGACACACCTTGCATTTGGGATATTTGTTTCATTGCTTGTCTTAAAAGTCATTCACATCGAAAACCAAATCTTGTTTGTAATAATCTGCGCATTTTTTGCATTGCTGCCAGATATAGACCAGAGCAGAAGCAAATTTGGAAGACAGTTTAGGCCGCTGAGTTTTGTGCTCAAGCACAGAGGGCTGATGCATTCTATATGGGT
>JAGLGH010000091.1 GCA_023144115.1 Nanobdellota archaeon
TTGGCTATTTCTCACATCTATTTACAGATAGCCTTACAAAAAAAGGAATAAAGTTTGTCTGGCCTTTGGGATGGAAGATAAGAGGATTTGCAACAACTGGGGGGAAGATGGAAAAGGTGTTTTTTGTGGTGACTTCTTTGATGGTTATTTGGATGTTATTGTGAAAAATGTTTAGAGAATCATAGTTTTTAATTTTTCTTCTATCTTTTGGCCTAATTTTGTTTTTTTATTAATTCAAGCTGTCCCTTTAGTATGTAAAACTATCTTATCCATATCCTTTAATTCCAACTCTATCTCTTCCCCTTTATGAAGATCCAATGCTTCACCTACTTCTTTTGGAATCCTTAAAATCAGATTGCTCTTGACTTTGCTAATTATGCTCATCAAGACCAAAATACTTGTCCAAAACTGAAGAAGGGTTTGATTTTCCACAAATCTTGATGAGCATATATTGATGAGCGGAGCTCATTAATAAGTTAAAGAGCTTTGCTCTCCAACTAAACAGAAGCTATATCCCAAAAGAAGCATGTTTTCATCGCCAAAAGATCAAACCCATAGTTTACTTCATAAACCCAAACAATCCCAAAATCACATTTCTTTACAGGAATCTATATATACAACAACTTCTGAAACGCAGTTATGGCATTCAAAGACAGGCATGATGCAGGCAAACTCCTTGCAAAAGAACTGAAGCAATACAAGAAAAATAAGGATGCAATAATCCTTGCCATCCCAAGAGGTGGGCTGGAGATTGGCTATGAGCTTGCCAGGGAACTGTCGCTGCCTTTGGATATCCTTATCACAAAAAAGATTGGCTTTCCAGGAAATCCAGAGTATGCAATAGGGGCAGCAGGCCCAAAAAAAGAATATATCCTTAATGAAGATGTTATCCTGCAAAGCAATATTTCTGAATCATACATAAAAGCAGAGGTTGAAAAGCTGAGCAGCGCGATAGAGGAAAAATACAAGAGATACAAAGGCAAGAAGAAACTCTCTGATCTCAAAGACAAAATAGTCATTGTGGCAGATGATGGGATTGCAACAGGATACACGATGATGCTCTCACTCAGGATAATAAAGAAGATGAAGGCCAGGAAGATTATCGCAGCAATACCAGTAGGGCCTCCAGATGGGGTAGATAAGCTCAGGGAGGTTGCTGACGAAGTCGTATGCTTGTCTTCTCCAGAATTATTTTTTGCAATCAGCCAGTTCTATGAGAGATTCGAGCAGGTAAGCGACGAACAAGCAATAAAATACCTAAAAGAGGCGAATGAATAATGCATTTTGCGGCAAGCTCTTCCAAACACCTTAAGATCAAGGGAAAATCAGGGAAATATTCTTTATCCAAATATCCTTGCGGAGAGATGAAGATAAAGATAGTTAGCGATGTCAAAGGAAAAAAGGTTTTCATAATCGCTCCTGTAATGCCAGATGCAAACAGTATGCTTGAGCTTATGATTCTTGCAGACGGGCTTAATTTAAAGGGAGCAAAGGTCAGCCTGGTCATCCCTTACCTAAGTTATGCAAGGCAGGATAAGCCAGAAAAGGGGGAACCTTATGCTGCGCAGGTAGTGTGCCGGATGCTGAATACTGCTGAAATTGATGCTGCATACATAATAGATGTCCATAATCCCATGTTGAAGAAATTTTTCAGGTTCAGGAATGTCATGCCAGTGGATATATTTGAAAAAGAGTTCTCAGGACTAAAGAATCCTATAATAATTGCGCCGGATAAAGGAGGCATTGCAAGAGCAAAGGCACTTGCTAAAGCCATTGGCTGCAAGACTGCATTTATCAAAAAAGAAAGGCTAGGTCCGGGCAGAACCAAAACATTGAATCTGCGAGGGAATGTAAGATTAAAGCAAGCTATCATAATCGACGATATGATAGATACTGGCGGGACCGTAATCAAGGCAGTTGAGCTGCTCAATAAAAACGGCGCAAAAGAGGTTTATGTTGCTGCAACGCACGCATTGTTCTCAAAGGACGCAATCAGCAGGCTTGAAAAATCCCAAATAAAGAAGATAATTGTGACTAACACCATTCCTGTGAAAGCAAGATCAAAGAAACTGAAGATTGTCAGAATTGAGCCACTGATTGAAATGCTGATGAAAAGAGGCAAATTATATGGATAAGAAAATAATGTTCAGGAACAAGCAAGGATATAAGCTTATAGCTATCCTTAAAAATCCGCAGAAGAAAACAGCAGCAATAGTAATATTCTCCCATGGGCTATCCAGCGGCAAGGACAGCTCAAGAAACAATGCAATATCTGACGCTCTGATTGAAAAAGGCATAGCAACATTTCTCCTGGATTTCACAGGCCATGGAGAAAGCGAAGGATCGATAGATGAAGCTAGTGTTGAGCAGATGGCAGGCGACCTTGGCGCAGCAATAGATTATATCGAAGGATTGAAAGAATTCAAAAAGATAGGCATATCAGGCTCAAGCCTGGGAGGGACTGTTGCGATATTGACAGTTGCGGCTGATAAGAGGATATCTGCAATGGTGCTGCGGGCACCGCCTTCAGAAGGATATTATGAACATGCAAAAAAGATAAAGATTCCTGTCATGATCCTGCAGGGAATCGTGAATATTGGCATGCTTGCAGAGAGCAGAGAACTGCTGAAGTCGCTGGGTGGAGAAAAAAAGCTTGAGATAATAGAAGGCGCATCACATCTTTTTGAGGGTCATATGGGTGAGATGGTTGAAAAGACAGTTCTATGGTTTATGAAGTGGCTAAAATAATATAATTCTTTACGAAATTCTTGCAAAAAATCATAAAAACTACCACTTGCCACTTGCCAACCTGCGATAAACTATATAAACAACCATGCAAATAGAACTTTTAGCATCTGGAAACAGGTGCCCTCCACCATCTGGAGGAACAGCAAAGCTGTTGCCTCACCTAAGGATGGTTGAAACAAAATGCGAAAAGCAAGGAGGTGTTTGAATGACAAACACAACTACAGAAAACAAAACTACATCTGAAGGCAACAAGCCTGAAAAAAAGTTTAGAGCTGGAGCAATCTCAGCCACAGTCTGGCGAAACCATGGCCAGAACAAAAACGGAGAGCCTGTGATTTTCAAGACAGTCTCCCTTGAAAGGAACTACAAGGACAAGAATGAAGAATGGAAGTCAACTCATTCTTTTAGAATAAACGACTTGCCAAAGGTTGCTCTTGTCTCAAATAAGGCCTATGAATACCTCGTGATGAGTGATGCAGACGCTAAGAGCGACGATGCAAAACCTGGCGATGATGCTATAATTGAAGAAGAAGTAGTCATGTAAGTGCTGGCTATATTTTTTTATTTTTTATCATTTTATGA
>JAGLGH010000092.1 GCA_023144115.1 Nanobdellota archaeon
TGTGTAGCAGTTTCGAGATAACAGAGTTTGTGATTTGATGAATGATTTGAAAAATCCAATGATTATTTGACACACAGAAATGTTTTTAAATAGCCTAACATTTCCTTCTTGTATGAATATTAATTATTTAGCAAGAGCAGAAAGTTATAAAGGAAAAGACAAATTAGTTTGGTCAGATTCAGGAAAAAGTGCCAGAATCCACAGATATATTTCAAACCAAGAGGAAAAAAGATATTTTAATAATAACCCCAGTACACTTCAAGAAGCAATAAGAACAGCCACTATCTTTAAACCCATTAGGACTGGATTAGCAAAACGTGTTGAAGTATCATTTCTTGAACCAGAACTTTATTTAGATACTGAAAAACCTTATTTTACAGTACAATATGTAGAGGCTAAAAGATAACAGGGATTTATCCATGCCCTAGTTTATCCCTTGCGCAGTGGTGAACATAGCAAAGTATTTAAATGCAAATAGGACACCTAGATGAGATGGTAGATTTACAGATAAATACAGGAGGTGAAATACCTCCAGAAGTAGTAGCAATTATAGAACCAACTGTTACCTATGTGGCAACTGAAATGAATTACTCTGGCTCTTTGCCACAGATTAATGTTGTAAAAGGAGATATCATACTTCCAGATGGATCACTACCCCCATCAGTTTATGATGATAAAAAAGATATTGTGTGGTTAAGTATGAATGGAGCAGAAAGAGAAAAAATATTAATATTCAAGGCTATAGTGAGTTTAGATGAAATAATCTGCAAAATGTTAGGGCATGAAACTACTCATGCTATTCAAAATAGAAGAGATCCAAAAGAATTAGAAAAACTAAGATTAAGCAAATATCATGAACGATATGAGGAGGAAATACATTATCACCCTTTTGAATTAGAAGCAGAGAACTATGGAAATAAAGCAGTGAAATTTTTATATGGTCGAGAAGTCGTCTAAATTGCAGGTTTTCTTATCCAAAAGGTTTTATTCTCTATGTAAAAGAGAATACCATTTTGTGAGCATAGGCATGTAGGTCTGCAGCAATTTGTTTGATTGGGCATTAACTTCTTTTATGACATCTGCGCAGCGGTTAGTGAACATAATCGAATGATGCAGAGAATCTGCATTGCTTCTTCCATGAGTTATTACAACAGGTTTATTTATGCCAAGACATAGAGACCCACTATATTTCTCGCATATGTTTAGAGGATTGTGAGATTCAGTTGAGGTTTTATCCTCATTTGGATACCGTAGTTTGCAGAAGGCTTCAGCTGTCTTTATGAATATATTTCCAGTCTTGGCATCACATACATAGCCGTCAGCTTCTCCCAGAAGCACATCATTTGGCTCTTTATTCCCTATGTAGTTTATTGCACCTTTATCAGAAAGTTTTTCCAGAAGGCTAAAAGCTTTCTTGTCAAGACTGCTTCCCTTATAATCTTCTTCGCCAATTGTAAGCTGTGCAATAAGAGGTTTTTCTATGTTTTTGGCAGCCTTTAAGTATGATGTAAGAAGAAGAGCATACTGAGCAATATTGTGCTCATTGCAGTCAGGATTTGCCCCAACATCAGCCATTGCGCAAGAGCCATCTTTTGAAAGGAAAGGAACTTCGCAGAT
>JAGLGH010000093.1 GCA_023144115.1 Nanobdellota archaeon
ATCATTCTTTAACAGATACATCGCCCTGACAATAGAAGAATCTTTTTTTGTTCTTACAAGCCAGGGTTTCTCTTGCATATCTATTATATCTTCTGCAGGAAATATTGAAATCCTGCAATCTTCTGATGCTTTCCTTATATCATTGATTAATGACTTATCAGGAGTTTTTGTTTTATTATGATTGTCATAAGTTAAGGAATCATCTTCGATAATGTTGAAATCTGTAGAATATTTTTTTAATATAGACTTAAGCTTTTCTTTGTCCCCTGTAAGAATTATAGATAGATCATTATTTTCCAAAGCAGAAAGTGATCCTTTTACTACTTCTTCAATTCCGCATTCGCATGTCATGGCATCTACTGCTATTATATTCATTTTGAGGATATATGTAGTTTTGAAAGTGTATATATAATTATCTGCTAAAATAAACCCCTAACAGACATTTGAGAATTATTTTTAGGTCCTACCTGTTTCTCATATAGAGAAACCCAATGATCATAAGCCTCATATAGGCCGCATTTCAGACCAACAGTCCAAAAAAGGTTGGCAGCATTTTCAAACCATTCCTCATTTGGCTCAATTAGAGTATCCTTTTTGCATTCTTTCTCAGAATCCTGTAAATTCTTGATAAGATTATATGCAACATTATTTCCATTTATATCTTCCATGCTCAAAGAATACTGCCTTTTTGCTTCAGCAAGCACATAAGCATTATCATGTAGAGAACCAGCACTCAAGGCACAGAGGTGACTGGCATAAAATCCATTCATACTCCTCTCTTCAGGATCCATGCCACCTTCAATACGGATAAAGGAATTAGTAAAAATATCTATATATAACCTATTATGACCAGTATTATCTGATCGGTGATACTCCAGACTAAATAAATCATTCTCTAAAATAAAACCATCCAAATCATAATATTTAGTAAACACATCAGAACTATCTTTGATTAATTGTTCAAGCTCCAAATCCTGATCCTTATATGGAGGTAGCATAATAAATTTGAATTGTTTAGAGATTTAAATATGTTGGGGTTTTGTGAATAATTCAGTTAACTTTTTATATCATTTACAATTTATACTTTGATGAACATGGCAACAATCGAGAATTATGATTTTAAAAAAGTAGAAGAGGAGATGAAAGATTTATGGAAGAAGATTAAGCTGCTCCATAAACTTGAGATTAAGAACAAAAGCGGAGACAGGTATTTTCTTCTTGACGGTCCGCCTTATGCTAATTTTGTTCCTCATGTAGGGCATATCAGGAATACGGTATATAAAGACCTTTACATAAGATGGGCATTTATGAAAGGCATGAATGTACTTTTCCAGCCAGGTTTTGACACGCATGGTCTCCCTATTGAAAATATGATTGAGAAAAAACTGGATATCAAGAACAAGCAGGAAATAAAAAAGCTAGGCATATCGAAATTCATGAAAGAATGCAAGAATTCTGCTGCATTGAACAAAGACCTCTGGATGGATGTATATGGTAAATTAGGATCATATTATTCTTTGAAAGAGCCTTATCTGACTTATCATAACAGCTATATAGAAAGCGCATGGTGGGCTTTTAAAAAAATATGGGACAAAGATTTGGTATATGAAGGAAAAAAACCAGTACACTGGTGCCCAAAGTGCCAGACAGCTTTGGCAGGTTATGAAGCAACAGATGCTTACAAAAATGTGACAGACCCTGCAATATATGTTAAATTCAAGCTTAAGGATAGCGACGAACAGATTCTTGTATATACAACTACGCCATGGACTCTTCCTGCAAATGTGGCTATAGCAGCTCACCCTGAAGTGGATTATGCAATTGTGGAGACTACTGCACATGGCAAGCTGATTATAGCGCAGAAACAGATTCAGCTACTTACAGACCTGGAAATGGGATTTACTGTAATTAAGACGATAAAAGGAAAAGAGCTGCAAGGTAAGGAATATGAGCCGCTTCTTGACACACTGCCGATTCAGCAGGAGCTGAAGAATGATAAAAAAGCGCTCAGGATATACATGTCTATCCCAATCATGAAAGAAAGAGTATCAGGCAAGGTCGCTTTGAAAAAAGGAATCAAAGCAGGCGATGTGTTTGAAGACTTTGTTACAGATGAAGAAGGAACTGGATTTGTGCATGTTGCACCAGGTCATGGGAAAACTGACAATGAGGTAGGCCGCCATTACGGGCTTTTAGAGCTCAGCCCTGTTGATGATGAATGCAAATTCACTGAAGAGGCAGGCGAGTTTAAAGGAAGGTTTGTAAAAGAAGCAGATCATGATATAGCTGAACTGATACATAAGAGCGGCAAGATGCTTCATTATGATAAGACTGAGCACAATTATCCTCTATGCTGGAGGTGCAAATCTCCGTTAATATTCAGGATGAGCAACCAGTGGTTCATGAAAGTTGACAAGATAAAAGAAGATATGCTGAAAGCAAATGAAGAAGTAAACTGGCAGCCAGACTTTGCAAAGGAAAGATTTCAAAGCTGGGTAGAAAATGCAGAAGACTGGAACTTTTCAAGGCAGCGTTACTGGGGCATTCCAATACCAATCTGGAAATGCGAATGCGGGAGCAGAATTGTAGTAGGCTCGCTTGAGGAATTAAGAGCACTTTCTGGTAAGCAGGTGGGTAAAGATTTTGATATGCATAATGCAAATACAATCAAGATCAGGTGCGAATGCGGCAAAGATGCCCAAAGAATAAATGATATCTTTGATGTATGGTATGATTCAGGATGCGCGCCATATGCATCACTTCATTATCCATTTGAAAATAAGGAAATCTTTGAAAGCCATTATCCAGTAAGCAGAATAAATGAAAGCCAGGATCAGGTAAGAGGATGGTTCTATTCGCTGATGTTCTGTGGCATAGCAGTATTTGGCAAAGCGCCTTATCAGACAGTCTCAATGCCAGGATGGGTGCTTGATGAGAAAGG
>JAGLGH010000094.1 GCA_023144115.1 Nanobdellota archaeon
ATCTCCGCGGGCCCATCTTTTCTTTTGTTTTTTAATGCGTGCAGTTACATATGAACTATGTAACTGTACAGTGGGTGAGTGAGGCGGCTACGCATCACGTGAGTATCTCCGCGGGCCCATCTTTTCATTCTAAGTAGAAGTTTTTACATTTTTTTATAAAATAGGAGGATGCAAATAGACTTTGGCTTGCTACTTTATCTGATGTCCTTGTTAGATGAGGGTGAACGGAATGAAGTAGAATGAAAGTATAGCATCCCCAAGCGTTTGTGGGTGTACCGCTACTTCAAAAGCAACATTGCAGCTTCAAATTTTGGTCTAATTATTTCTTTAGAATTATCAAAATGCAGTTGCTTCCATTTTCGTTCTAATTTTTGTCTTACAGACTCTTTTGCTTCACCTTGAGTCTTATCTTCATAAATAAAAGCAGCTTTGAATATTCCAGCAATATTCTCAAAATTACTCAGAATATCAGCTTCTGCAATGATTTTTTCTTCAATGCTGTTTCTCGCATTTTGTTGAGAACTTCTATGATTAAAGATGCACTTTTTAATTAATTCTATCTTTTCATCAGGAAAATGAAACTCTTTTAATTTTTCTTCTGCAATTCTTGCACCAGTAATATGATGATCTTTACGACCATAAATTATTGAGCCAATATCATGCAACCAAGCAGCAATCAAGATGATTTCTTTGTCCCCTCCTAATTCATCAGCCAATTTTTCAGCATGATTAACCATAGAGACCAAATGAAATGGGAAAAGGTCATAGCCATATTTGCTGCTTGGTTTTTTGCATTCGTTCTCAACAAAATCTTTGATATCTTGGATAATATCCATAAATTAAGCAAAAGATTAGAACTTAATAAAACCATCGAAAGTGCACGCCCACAAATCTCCCTAGTTCTTAAGAAATTTTTGCAAGGCAATTTCCCAATTTTTCCTGTATTTAATTTTACAATATCTTTAGGATGAATATTAGGTTTAAGAGAATTAATGAGTCGTAGTAAAAAATGTTATAGGTCTTTAGAAAAAGGGCAATAATTCAATTTATGTTCTTCTGTAATTGTTAATATTTCATAGTCTGAAATTAAGTTTCCCATTAATTCTTTAAATGATCTTAGTATGTCTAAAAAAGTTTTTTCTTTAAATGATTCTACTTCTATTTCAATATCCCAAGGCCATACACAAGTAATCAAATATATTATATTTGGATGTTGCCTGCAGAATATTAAAACTTTATTTTCTTCTTCTTTTGTAAATGTTCTTAGTTTTATTAATGATTTATGATATAAAGAACCAAACTTAAAGAAATCTATCCAAGTTCTGTAAGCTTGAATAATCCCACTCTGTTCTAATTTTCTAATTCTTCCTTGTATTGTTTTATAATTCAAATTAAGTTTCATTCCAATCTCAGAATTTGTTAACCTCGCATTTTGGTTTATTATTTTTATTATGTTTCTATCAATTTTATCAATATCTAATTTCTCAGGTTCTCCACCATAACTTATCTGGACTTCTGTTTTTTTCTCAATTAGATATCCTCTAGGATGATGGTAAGTAGCAACTGATGCTGAAACAATATTATTGTGTAGTTTTCCTGGAAATTCTTCATAAAGTTTTTTAAAAATATTGTTTAGATGTATAAAATTTCTTGCTACAAATAAAACTTCTAAATCCCATTTCCCGCTTGTACTTATAAACCAAATAACATTCTCATGTTGCTTAAAATATTCTATTATCTTCTTATCATCTTCTATTGTAACATTCTCATATCTTATGTATAATCTATAGTAAAGATAACCAAATTTTGTAACATCAAAAAAAGTTACATACCCCTTTATTATTCCTTTTTTCTCTAATTGTTTCACTCTATATTTTGTAGTTTGTGGAGAAAGATTTATTTTTTTAGCTAGTTTAGTTAAAGGAATTCTTGCATTTAAGTCTAATTCAAATAATATTTGTCTATCTTTTTTATCTAATTGTATTGTATTTTCTGGCATATTTTGATGAATAGTATTAATTATATATAAATATTCCTATTTCTAAAGAAACCACATGTGTTTATTTTAAATATCTCCTTCTGTTTGTGATTCATTATTATCTAATAGTAAATTAGAATATTGAAAGATGGTAAAAAAAATAAAAGTTGTTTTAGTAAGGTCTCCTCAGCCATACTTAATCACAGATAAAGGAGAGTTATTCTCAGCAAATAGGTTGTTGACTCCTGAACCAACTCTCCCTTTATTGCATGGTATACTTCAGGATGCGAGTGTGAAAAGTGGCTTAGAAATTAAAGTTATTCAATTGGATTTAAGGGATTCTAATAGAGGTAGAATTGTTCATGACCATTATGGGGACGTAAAGCTTCCTTATATTGAAAGTGAGTTAAGAAAAATGTGCAGTGGTGTTTCAATTGATAGTCAAATGGATATACTCGAAGAAGCAGATGTTGTAGGTTTTACTAATAACTTTACTATGGCTAGAAATGTTGTTATGAAAAATATCCAAAAAGTTCGAACTTCATTTCCAAATAAAGAAATCTGGATAGGGGGAAGAGATGTTTTCCCAGAATCAATCGCAGAATTGTATGCTGGAGCAGGAAGTAACATAAATGTTGTTGTATTCGAGGGTCATGTATATAGTTCATTACAGGAATATTTACAGTTTAAGTCAGGAAAAGATGTTAATCTACATGGAATTACTATATACGATAAAGAAGGAATTAAAAAAAGATTTCAAAGTATTCCTTTAACAGAACTTGTTAAAAATGATAAATTTCATGTGCCACTTCCAATATTCCCTGATCCAACTGTGTTATATCGTTTTAATGATTCTGGAGAAGGACCAATTGATGAAGGGCATGGAAGATTTGCTCATATGACTATAGGGATAGGTTGTCCACATAAATGCGGATATTGCACAACTGGGTGGCGTGAGAGATATTTAGTAAATAGAGATATTGATTCAGTAAGAGAAGAATTAGATTATTATCAATCTTTAGGAGTTAAAACCTTAGCTATAATGGATGATAATCTACTCAGTATGGGTCCAGATAAGGTAAACAAAGTGATGAATCTAATAGGTTCCTATGGTTTTAATATAGAATATGGAAACGGATTAGAATTAGGACTATTGCATAAATATTGGGATGAAGTGCATCAATCTGTTCTAGGAAATTGCAATGTTCTTTATGCACCATTGGAAGATTTAACTCAAGAGGTATCATATCGTAAATTAGAACCTATAGGTGATCAACTTAAATTAATGGGAATGATAGTGGATTTCTTTGATAGGAATGCTGAACAAAAAATAAAATATGTTACAATGGGAGTAATTCTTGGCGTGCCAGGACACACGCATAAAGGATTATACAGTACGCTTCCTCAAAGTGCTGAAAGATTCTTAGAATTATTTGTTGGGAAAAATGTTGGAACTGCAGTTACAGCTTTTAATTATATGCCTCTGGCAGGCACATCATTTGGAGACAAAGCCCTAAGAAGCGGAAGACTTGTAACAGATATTGTTAGAGAAAATCCAGAGATAGTTAATTTTGAACTTGTTACGTATGCGCCACTAGGTTTAACTCATAGTGAGGTCTTTAGAGCTTACAAAAAAGTGATTAATCTTAATCCTGCAGGAAGAGTTAATCTCAAAGGAGAATACATAGGCAGTAAATATGAAGATTTAAAAAGATTTGGTGAACGAGCATTACCTGAAAATCAGAGAGATAAACTTCCATCTTATTGGCGGGAATTAGGTAAAGAATTTACTGGGGGTAGAGTTGCTGGAGCAGGATTACATTATAAAGCTTTGATGACTCCTGGAATTGCAGAAGAAAATAGAATGAATCTTGAAAAGCAAGACTAAATATGCTAAGCCTTAATGCGATATATTTATCTTAATTAAATTTTATCTGAACAACACAGTCCCTACCCTGACCATATTGCTCCCTTCTTCGACAGCCTCAACATAATCATTGCTCATGCCCATTGAAAGTATTGAAAGATTGTATCTGCTTTTTAATGAATCAAATATTGCCTTCATCTTCCTGAAATATGGCCTAACCAGTTCATGTCCACAGAAAGGAGCCATGCCCATTATGCCAATAACTTTTATATTCCTTAATTCCATCTGCTCAAGCCTGGCAAAAAACATGTGAACTGCTGATGGTTCTATACCATATTTCTGATTCTCTTCTGAGATATTAATCTGTATAAGGATATCAATTTTCTTATTGATTTTTCCTGCCTCTTTATCTATTAGATTTGCAAGCTTTAGCGAATCAACACTCTGAATTACATCAAATAACCTGACTGCCTTCTTTACTTTATTGGATTGCAGATGCCCAATCATATGCCATCTCAATCCCTCATAGAGATCATTCAGAACAAGAATCTTCTGCTCAGCATCCAGCACACGATTCTCACCAAACACCTTCTGGCCAAGAGATGCAAGCTGCTTTATTATTTCTGCATCTACTGATTTTGTCACAGCAACAAGTTCTGCTTTTGCTTCTATTATTCCAGAAACCTTGCAAAGGTTTGTCTCAAGCATTTTTATATCTGCCATTAGCCTATCCTGAGGGTTTTTCTTCGGATTTTCATGCCAGATATAATCCTGACATCTTTTTTAAGAAGTTTTGTGAAATATTTAATAATCTCCTTATTAGCTGCGCCTTTCTCTGGATGAGCCTTGACATCAACATGATATGCCTGATTATCATTGTCAAAAGCCTTGATTTCTGTCTTAGGAGAATTTGGTTTTACTATGATATTAATTGTTTCCTTGCCAGTTAAGCACATCCATTTTTTTACAGCTGCTGCCATAGTTCAACAAATAGAGACTTTAGGTATATATATTTTTGCACAGATATGTTAAATATTTTATAGGTAAAATTGAAGTAAATGTTATATCTTCCTTGTTTCTTCTTCACAGGAGTCACAAAATAGAAAGGTTTAGATAGTAATTCAGATTTCTGCTTTTACAAAGATGAAATATTTAGAGGAAAATCAAAAATGCACCACAATCAAGACCTAGAATTAGCAGTTATCAAAGAGATTAATACTTGGAAGATTCAAATGATAGATAAGGATTATTTAAACATAGTACAATCTTTGCTGTATGATTTTGGAATTAGAGTAGCTAGAGAACTTTATACAGAAATTCAAAAAATCCCTTATGTAGAGGATATCCTTACAGGTATAGATTTCATTACACTCTCATTTCGAGAAGCAACTAAAGAGTTCACAAGAGAATATCTCAGCTCGCAACTTAAAAAAAATAACTTTAATTCTCTGAACACAGCAAAAGCAAGTGGTTTAACATATAATAACTTTAAATATCAGCTGACAAAATTTGAGATTAGTATAAAAAAAATTAAAAAATCTTCTCAAGAAATAAATTATGAACCAACATTAAGTAATATATTTAACCCTGTTAAAACTGTTGACGAAGTTATTAATTCTTATAAAAGATTTCATAAAGAATGCCTTAATAGTTTTATATCATCTAATAAAAAGAAAGTTGCGAATCAATTATTAGAAATTGCAAAAAACCACACCTCTGATTTTAACCAGAACTTTGATTATAATGAATTTAATCAAAACCATATAGATGGGTTATATTTTCAAAATGATTATTTAGACTTAAATCTTAAAGATGCTAATAAAAAATTCAAAAAGGATTATTTTAGACATATAACAAAGAAACATTATAATCTAAATTTAAAATTAGAAACAGAAGCACAAAGTGCAAAGTATAACCAAGCGGAGATATACCCTCTGAGTCAAGAACTAAAACTTAAATGTATACTTATCGAGTAAAAATAAGACAGAAATCTTAAAAGAAACACTTTTCATATAACTAAAATTTCAGTGACATTTATATATGATTTCATCTATTATAGACTATAAGATAAGAATTAAGGGGGTCATAACAATGGAAAAGAGAAATATAACAAAATTGAGTTTAGCTATATTCTGTCTTTTTTTGACAGCAGGTATGGTTGGTACTTTAGCGCTTGCTGATGAGAGAGTATATAATATATATATTGAACCTTATATAATCAGTCTGAATGCAAACAATGATAGCAACGCAAATCCAGAAACAATGGCAAGCTTTGGATGTTATCTAAAAGGCGCAAGAATCACTGATTCTTATGTTGAATTTGTGATTGGTGAAGATACTGTTGCAACCAGTACTGATATACGTGTAACACGAACAGGTGGATGTCAGGCATATTTTGATAGGGCAGATATACAAGGATATGCATTAGAGAAAGGTCTTACTGAAGAAGTTGTTGTAACTGTCAAGGGCAATTATATATATGAACCAATTGGTGGTGGAGGCTCATCTGGTCCTATAGAGTTTACAGGAAATGGTGTTGTCTTTTTCAGGTAAACTACAGAATTCACTTAACTTTTTCTTTTTTTATTCACTCTATGCCGATAATTTTATATATCCCAAATATTTTATTGCATAAAATGACAATAAACTGGATAATCATTATAGTCGCGCTGGTATATGGCTTTTTCCTTGCAAGATATTTCTTTTATTTCCATAATATGCTGCCAAAGCAATATGGTCTGTTCAGGAAAAGCCTAATAAGCCATGTTGTGCTGATAGCGATTATAATCTTAATGGTTATCATTATTAAAAATATGTAGATTGTGAACTAAAATGCTTGAATCATTGATGAGTCCATTTACGGCAAAGAAAAGGCCTTGGGAAATGTTTTTTATAGGATTACTTTATTATAGTGTAGCATGCGTTCTAGGCATCTGGGTATTCAGAGACTATGCCAGCATAGTGGTTCTCTTATTGACAATCATTGCCATAGTTCCTCTTATCTATAGGACTATAATCCTTGAAGAAAAAACAGCAATAGAACCAGGACCATATCTTTTAGTGCTTATTGGTCATCTTAAATATTTTTCATCTGTTATGTATCTTTTTGGAGGCATTGTCCTGGCTTGCGCATTATGGTATGTCTTTGCTCCAGCCAGCATGGTTCAAGATTTATTCGCAGCTCAGATCAAGACCATAGCAGGAATAAGTATAACAGGGCATGCGACAAATTCCTTCAGCCTGTTCATAAAAATATTTTATAATAATATCAAAGTCCTCATATTCTGCATAATCTTCTCCTGCATATATGGTTCTGGAGCAATCTTTATCCTGACATGGAATGCTTCAGTGATTGGTGCTGCTATAGGTTATTATATAAGGACAAAGCTTGCAGTTATTTCATCATATACTGGGTGGGATTATATGGTTAGCTATTTTGGTACATTTTCTATAGGGTTATTGAAATATGTCATACACGGCATACCTGAGATTCTTGCATATTTTATTGGAGGGCTTGCTGGAGGCATAATCTCTGTAGGGATAATGAAGAAAGAATTTATTTCTTCTCGGAGGTTCCCAAATCTCCTTTGGGATGCATCAAATTTAATCATCATAGCACTAGTTATAACATTTATCGCAGCAATATTAGAAGTCTATGTCACACCGATGGTATTTAGATAAAATCAATCAAGCACTTTCAATCGACCAGGTCTTACTTCAAACATATCTCCTTCAAGGAGGAGCGACTTTATAAGCTCTTCACATGAATCTATTTTGCTTTTCTTAATAACCTCATCAGTATCCACACCTTCCCCCTTATCAAGTTCCCTTATCAGGGCTAAGACAGATTCTGATGCATTAAGATCATTAATTCCTTCATCTGCAACTTCCTTATTCTCAGCTGTCATGCTTGTTTCTTTAGAATCAGATTTTATTTTATCATGCACAGGTTCAGGTTGCTGATTGCTATCCACTTGCTGCAATGTGCTTTTTAATAACTCTATCTCCCTCTGCCTGACTTCAATCCATTTAGGATTATCAATCTTCCTTATTATTTCAAGGATAATATATCTTTCTGTGCCATATTCCCTAATCCTTCCTATAATAGATACAATATCTCCAACATTAAACGCCTTGAGCCGCTCATAATTCTCAAAAAGCCTTGCAGAAATTTTGCCTGTGCTGTCATCGATAACAATGCTGTAGTAATTAAAAGTATTTTCTGAATCAGGAATATCTACAACAGCAGATATAAGATTAACTCTTGATATCTTTCTGCCATACTTATCAATCACATAATTTGGATTCCATCCTTCTTCAGTCACAAAATCTCCTTCAATGAGATCCTGTATCTGCACCTTGTATGCAGTTTGTCTCTTCTGATTATTTGCCATTTTAATAATATTTTAGTTTGCTGCATAAACTTTTGATTCAGACCTTCTGCACAAAGCCTCTCCTAGGCTCAAATATGTCTCCGCTCCTCTTCAGCTTTTCAATAGTATCTTCTACAACATCCCCTGCAATGCCTTTTATTTCAGCCTCTGTGATTATATCATCAATAGGGATAGTTTTAGTGTCTAATTTTTTTTCAAGAGTATTGATTATTTCCCTCACAACAATTATATGGCTTCTTTGAGATGATGAGATTCCAGTTGTGATCCTGTCAATATCAATCTTTCCTGTCTCAGGGTCTATGCCAATCTCAGAAAGTGAGAAATGAAGAAGCTCGATACCTTTCTTTGCATCTTTCCTTGAAACTTTAGTCCCAAGGCGAATCTTTGCTGATGCTTCTGAAAGCCTGACAAGGGCCTCAAGCTGCCTGGGGGATATCGGAACAGCTTTAATGCCTCCGTCCTCTGTTCCTGAATTGCGCATCTCAACATAGTATTTCTGAAGCTCTTCTATAGCTCCTTCTGTAAGCTTAGGCTTGATTTTCTGCCTTACATAAGAGATGTATTTTTTCAGGAAATCTGTATCCAGTTCAGGCTCAATAAGATCAGGGTCCTGATGAAGCTTAAGAATATGTCCTGCAATTTTATTGTCCTTTTCTATCTCAGGTATATCTTTAATCGCAAAGATAAGATCAAACCTGTTTATTAGCGCAGGAGGCAAATTTATCTGCTCTGCAATGATTCCATAGGGGTCAAACCGTCCAAATTTAGGGTTAGCTGCAGCAAGCACTGTTGTTTCACAGCGCAGAGTAGCCTGGATATTTGCTTTTGATATAGAGACAGTTTGCTGTTCAAGTGCCTCGTGCATCGCGCTCCTGTCTTCAGGAGTCATTTTATCCATCTCATCAATCATGCAATTGTGCACAAGCAGGAAATTAGCAAAATAATTCTGGTTCACTGCATCATCTACTTGAATATTATATACTGTTTCACCACTCAGTTCAGAAATTGACTTTAGTTTTACAGGGCAAATATAATTATTCACAAGTCTTGTAAGAATCTTGAATTCTTGTGATTGGAATGCTTCTTTTACACCTTTCAGACAAGATAGAATCTTCTTCAGATTTGACCTTGTGATACCCCTTCCTTTTTTTAATTCGGATATCTTTGTAAATCTATATATGCAGACTTTATCATTTTTTTGTAATTTTTTATTTAGCTGGGAAATAAGAATGTCAACTTTGGGTATGACAAATGATTTGTCTTCTCTTTTTAATATTTTTTCTAAATTTTCATATTTTTCTGGCGCAATGCGCTTATCCTTAATCTTCTGGAAATTGAAAATACCTGTTATTGTAATCCTATACTGTTCATAAGATCCTTTTTTTACCACTCCACCTCCAGAAGCATTAATTTTATGCAGATAAGCCATTATCCCAAGCTTTCTGAACATATCTCTTATCTCCTGAGCAGTACACTTATTTTTAGCGACAATATCTATTGCTCCACCAGATTTCTTATTTGATATGCACCCATCACCATTTATATACCCAATAAGGAATGCCCTGATGCATTCATTGGGGTATTCTAATATCTTTGTAAGGTGATATTTTTTAATAGATTTATTCCCTGCAGGAATTCCATAATCTTTGATTGCTGCATGATGCTTTTTGGAACATAAATAAAGTTGCCATACACCAGACCTTTTATCAAGATATTCACCGCACTCCTTGCTAAATACTTCTTTTACAAGGAACTTGAAGCGGGATTTCAAATAATCTGATTTAGTATAATATCTTATCACATATTTTTTAGAAGATAACGAGCCGTCTGTTGCGATAAGACCAAGCAGCTCAAACAAGTATAATTTTTGTTTAAGCACTTTAGTCCTGTCGAATTTCCAGTCCAAACAAGTTATTGCATAATCACTATTTTTTAAATCTTTAGCTTCTTTCCATTGCACACCATTATCCCATACTGCAATCTTATGCTCAGGAGTTATCTTTAGAGAATCCTGGTTAGCAAAGGTGATTTCAAGCAGATTTTGGGCTGTTCTTCTTGAGACTTGTTTTACTCTTGAGTCTTTCAATCTTAATTTTTTTTCATCAAAATGCTTGATTGATATTTTCTTTTTTCTTTTGAAGCCATCATATATCTCTTTTATGCTTAGTAATCTGCCTGTTGAGTCCAAAATTTTAGTATTTCCACTAAGGCAGAATCCCTTATTAGAAAGCACAAGTGCGCCAGCTTCCAAAGCCCAGCCTCCCATCATCTCATCCTTAACAACTGAGGCAGTATTATGAACAACAAAACCATTAACAAGAAAATTATGCGAATCGTTTACTGTAAGGTCATAAACAAAATCATATCCATGATCTTTTATAAATCTAACATCTACAATCTTTTCCCACATTATATCTGAGTTTGTAATTAAAGAAATATCATTTAAATCATCATAAGCTCTTTTAACATTTCTAATAGAAGGTTTTATTTCATTTATTATATCTATATTCTTTAAATACACTACTATCTTCTCAATAACTTGTAGAGGAATTTTAGGGTTTCTTGCCTTTCTTTGAAAATAATCATAAACTTGCATTTCTTTAATTCCCAGATATTTTGCAATTTCTTTTTTAGTCATTCTTTCGCTTAGCTCAGAATAGATCTTATCAATGACATTTCTTTCTACAACAATTCTAACATTTGTTGCTTTTTTTAAATTTGTAGTGATTTTATCCAATCGTGTTTTACTTGGCATAAAATTTTTGGATGCAACACTTGAAGACTTATAGCCTATTAAAGACCTGGAAGAAGCATTTAAAGTGTTTTTAATTTCCTTTATCTTTTCCTGAAGATTAGGAACAATATCTATATTTGTGTTATATTTTGAAATATTGTCAATTACATTTTTTAATTTTCTTCTTTTTTCACTAAAATTAAAATCAATAAATTCCCTGAATTTCTCCATATTTTCTTTACTGCAAATTTCCAATGCATATTTTTCATATTTCGATTTGATTTTAGAATTACTTGGTCCAATACCTCTTGAACGAATTTTGGAGGATATTCCAAACCTTAACAAAACCAACTGCAATTTCTTCACTAGTTCTGGGCTTGTAGTTGTTAAATCAATATATCCAGCAGATTTTTTTCTTACTACACTACCATCACTATCAAATAAGCCTGAGATATATTTGGCTATTAAATTATTGGGCAGATTCAACAAAATATTACTTATATCAATTTTATTTGATTTGGGAGACATAGGAATGCCTAAAGCTTTAACAATCTCAAATACAATTTGTGACCCAAATCTTAATGAAGCAGGTCTTTTCTCTGATGCTTTACTTGAGATATTACACTTGACATCAAATAATTTTTTTGCTAATTGTGAAAATTCATTTAGAAGTTCTTTTGAACGATTTGAAAATCTAATTGTAACTGTATGTTGCCCTTTAGAAAGATCACCATCTCCTGCAATAAGTCCTGCAAAATAAAGTAAATCTTCATTTAAATAAAGTGGAATTTTGATTTTGTGACCTTTATATAAAGATAGATATGTAACATATTTCGCAATTTTATCTAAAGATGTATTTGATTCTTTTGCTAATAACTTTAAATGCTTTAATGATATATTGCCTCTGGCTTTTTCTTTGACCCAATTATGGTACAGATTATTTTCATTTAAATTAAGCTTTTTAGCTAAATTCCGTTTTGTTTTATATTTTATTATGAGTAAATTAATCATTTTATTTACAATATTTTTAACACCGTATATAGTTGGATTAGAATTTATTAAAGAAAGTGTAAGTATTGTGTTATCGTTTTTCATCTTTAGATTTCTGGCACAAGCTATATATTCACCCTTTAAAAAATCTTTAGCTTCATTCCATTTTAACGACCCTTTTTTTATTGTATATAATTTTGTATGTCCAGTTGTTTTAATCTCTTTGCCACTCTGTGTTTTAATTGATACCATTATTTCTGGCGGCTTAAGTTTCCAGAATTGGTCTATCTCTTTGGGTCTGATTTTCAAATGTTTATCCAAAGTTAAAATTTTTTTATTGCTTTGGGGATTTTTTGCTTGCCAGATACCTTTTAAATATTTTTTATTGTTGTTTTTTAATTTTTTTTCAACCAAATTATCAATTCTATGCAGATTTCCATTATTCATTAATATCATTGAATCTGGAGAGACACACAACCCTGCACCACTTACACCCTTACCACTCACATACCTCGCCTTAGGAGCAACAAGAGCTATCCTTTTCAGGAGCTGAGATTTCGCTGCCCCTGGGTCTCCTATCAATAAGACATGCATATCTCCTCTTGTTACAGCGCCATCTGCTCTTTTCTTTCTGTTGCCACCCACAAGCTGAAAGATGAGGGCTTCTTTTATCTTTTCATACCCATAAATTGAAGGAGCAACTGACTGAATAAGTTTCTCCACGCATTTAGAGTCTTTCGCAAGTTCAATTATTCTTTTTTCTTCCTCTTTTGATATGCTGATATCATAAAAATCTTCCTGCACTGCTAGAACTGAATTTGATTCTATAATCAGATCAAATCTCGTGGCTTTTGCTCCGCTTCTTAATTCAACAGGAACTTCTTTAAGCACCCCTGCAACTCGTATTTTGCTGCCAGGGTTTGTCTTCTTTTCACTCAAAGGGCTTACAAGATCTCTGCTAAGAAAAACATTCATCCTTTTAGGCTGTTCTCCACCCTCAAGATCTTCTGAAGCCTCTTCAAGGACAATACCTTGAGCGTCAACAAACTCTTTTGAAAGAAGCCGAAATTTCCCTTTCCTGCCGCAACCGCATTTATTAGGTTCCTTGAACGCTTTTTCAAGCTGAATCACAGATATTACATTGCCGCAACTTGGACACTCAAACCTGGCAGTCGTGACCTGTGGTCTCACATCAGATTTCTGTCTCACTACACCCTCGACAACAAGGAACTTATCAATATGATTACTTCTTATATCGCTTATCGTTATGTTCTGGCTTTCTGGAAGGTTGATAAAACGCACCTTAAAATTCTTCATGGTGCTTGGAAGATCAAATTTTTCAATAGCTATCTCTGCTGCTTTTATCAATTCATCAGGATAATCAAGAAGGAACGTAGAAAGATCAGGATCATAGTTCAATAGCTTTACAAAGTCAACAATAATAAAATTATTGCCTTTTCTTATAAGCTCAAGTATTTCAGCATGGTAATTATCTTCAAAAAATTCCTGAAACTTTGAAATCTGTTGTGTAGCGTCCATTTAAAATTTTCTTCCAAAATTTGCGCAGCAAATCTTGAAAGCCCCCCATAATTCTATGTAACAAGAAGCTACTTTATCTTCCCGTAAAATCCTGTTAACTAGCACTTTCCCCCAAATTCACTGCCATAACATGATTTATATAAGGAAGCTAACTGACGCATAGTTACGCTCGATGTCAGATTCGAATGGATTCTTTATTTAACTTTCTTAAGATTCTCAATCAGCATATCAAGAGCCTTATGGACTTCATCCTCTGTCTTGGTTCCAGTGCATACAACTTTGCCATTGCTGAATAACAGGAATGTCGCTTTTGCTTCTTTAAGCTTATATACCAAGCCAGGGAACTGCTCAGGTTCATATTCTGTATTCTTGAGTTTCATTGCAAGGACATTAAGATTAAGATCCATTCCCACACTTCCGCTTGCTACAATGTTCTGGATATTGATTTCTGGTTCGATTGTTATTTTTATATTTATTTTCTTCAGACTCTCTATTATTTTTGTAAGGGATCTTCGTACATCTGCAAGATTTCTTGCGCCAGTGCATACTACTTTCCCACTGCTGAAGATTAAAGCTGAGGTTTTTGGATCTTTTATCCTGATGACAAGACCTGGAAACTGCTCTGGATTATATTCTGTATTGCTTAAAGTCGCAGCCATCTTCTCAAGAGGTATGTCATGCTCCAGCGATGTTGAAACAACGATATTAACGACTGTTATTTCCTTTTTTCCCTGTTTTTTAACCATTTTTAATCAAACCCTCCAATTATACTTCTATTTAGTCTTTTTAAAGAAGAAATATGCTTTAAAAAGACCAAAATCCCTTTAAAGTTCTGCTTTAAAAATCAGTTATAAATAATTAATAACAGTGCTCCTTTATAAAGGATTTGATTTTAGTTGTGCGAGAAAGGTTTATTTTAGGGTATAATTGACATTTCTGGTTAAAAATCAAACTTTAGTGCTTACGCTGGACAAGTAATTTGAAAATGCAAGCTCAACTACATTCTAATAAAAAATAAAAAAAGTTCCCGTAGGAAACTTTTTAATTAAAACCTGCATAGGCTGCGTATCTCATAATTAAAGCTTACCAAAAAGCTCTCTGCTGTTTCTGGATGCCTATCCAAAAGCCATTCATAAATATCCTTGCAAAAGCAATGTGCGCAAATATTGATATTATTCCCGCAAACCACGCATGTTGTGCCTTCATGATCATATGCCTTAAAAATAAATGATTTCATCTTTATGTCTTCTACAATACCTGGCTTTATCTCTAATGCCCATTGTTCCATACTTCTTTGCAGACAATCGAGGCATATTGGATTTGTTATTGCCTCATCACACAATACACACATTTGGTTTGCTTCTTTCAATGCCCTCACCTTTTTGTTTTTTTTCAAAAACCTTCTAGTGCATTGCAAATCACAAGTAAATCAATTAGAATCCGATTACCAGTGATTTGCGTCGCGCCAAAAGGTTTATTTTCCTTTGACTTTAGCACATCACTGGTTTAACAAATTTGACCAGCCTAGTTGCCCCAATAATTGTATATATAACACACTGACTAACAGAATCCATAAAGTCATTCACATGTCCAATTATTGAGTCTCTAAACATACTAAAATATGATAAACATAACTACTATAAATAATTTTCGTATAATTATTAAATATTTGCAAAGCAAACTGTTTCTCTCTTCTGTATAAACTACATTTTTCTTCTTATAATCAGCAATCCACCCAGGACAGCAATCAGACCTAATCCTAAAGTTATAATACTGAACTCTGGGATATCAATTGATTGTATAACAGCTGTATCATTAGCAAATACAGTGCTTTCTTCTGTTGCACTGCATGTCACGTTGTAATCAACAATCTGTGCTGAATCGAATGTTCTTGAATAATTATAATATGTGGCTTGTTCATCCATGATATAACTGCCGTCACTGAAACTTATGTTGCATGTTGCTCCTGTGATTGGGCCAGTGGCATTCATGTATTCTGCAGTGAATGTTACTGTCTCAAGAGGATATTTTGGATCATCAGCATCAATTGTAAGGTTTGCTGTTCCATTCACAGCATAACCAGAGAAATGGGCAACATCTACTGTTAAAGTTCCAGCACTACATTGAATATTAGTGCATCTCGGCGGCAGGCATAGTTTGTTTTCTGTCAGAATTGCTGCTCTTGTATTTGCTGTATCTGAATAATACACATAGGGAGCATTGCAATTGACATTATAGAATGTAAGCGTCGCAGAATCATTGAAACTTGAATGCAATGCTGATGTATTGACAAATATAATACTGTTTTCTATCTTAACATTATTGTCAAAGTCTGCACTTTCTGCA
>JAGLGH010000095.1 GCA_023144115.1 Nanobdellota archaeon
GAAGATAGACTGGAAAAAGCTTAGAGAGCTTGTGCATAATGGAGTGCATTTCCTTGATAATGTGATTGATGTTACAAGATTCCCCTTAAAATCCATTGAAAATATTACAAAAGCTAACAGGAAGATTGGGCTTGGAGTCATGGGGTTCGCAGACATGCTGATACAGTTAGGCATAAGATACGATAGCGAGAAAGCGCTAGGTCTTGGCAGAAAGGTCATGAGTTTCATATATAAAGAAGCCAAATTCAAATCGCAAAAGCTTGCAGAGGAAAGAGGATCTTTCCCTAATTTCAATAAGAGCGTATTGAAAAAAAGATATGGCGCAATGAGAAATGCAAGTGTCTGCGCAATCGCTCCAACTGGTTCGATAAGCATTATCGCAGGATGCTCAAGCGGGATAGAGCCACTATTTGCTGTCTGCTATGCACGCAGCATACTTGAAGGAGCAAAGCTTATAGAATCAAACCAGTATTTTGAGGCAAAAGCAAAAGAGATTGGCATATATAGTAATGCACTTATGATAAAAGTTGCAAAGAAAGGTTCGCTCAAAGGTATTAAAGAGATCCCCACAAGTGTAAAAAATCTATTTGTGACAGCGCATGAGATAAGTCCAAAATACCACCTCCTGATGCAGGCTGCCTTCCAAAAGCATTGCGATAATTCAATTTCAAAGACAATCAATCTGCCATCTAATGCAACAGTTGAGGATGTGAAAAAAGCATATATGCTTGCGTATGATTTAAAATGCAAAGGGATTACTGTATTCAGGTACGGCAGCAAGGAAAATCAAACATTAAGCATAGGCAAAGGAACTGGCATAATATGCCCTAAATGCGTTCAACCATGAATTTTTGCAAGCTAATTTGAGGGTATGCTTTATATATAAATTTTCTTAAATTCTTTTTGACTTGGCTGCATTTGATATCCTTCACTTATTTTTGTCTCACTTACTGTTTTAGAGCTTCTAGCACTGAAATTCTTGGTGTTCAGACTTTCCACTATATTGTAAAGTAATGGGGGAAATTGAAAAATAAATAATAACTACTCCAAAATCACAAAACATTTAAAAGATACTCTAGATTACTAAACAATCTGCAAGATATCCCTAACTGAACAAGAGAATAAAGATGGAATCAAAACTAGAGAAATACACACCATTGATAAGGACAGCTTTGCAAAGGGCAAAGGATAATGATGTTTATGCTATAGTAAGAATGCAAGATATAATGTATAGAGGCATAAATATCTTTGATGGCAAGACTAAGGCAAAAAGTGAATCCATAACAAGAGGGATGGGAATCAGCGTCTTCACAAAAGACGGAGCATCAGGATTTTCATCAACAAACATACTGAATGCAAAAAACATAATAGTAGCAGTCGATATGGCTACGAATCTTGCAAAAATCTCATCAAAATATAAAAATGTTGAACAAAATAAAGAAATATTCTATGCTGAGCCATTAGTCGAAAGAGTGATGCAGGAGACAAATTATAATATCACATCATATTCCTCAGATCATATCGAAGATGTGATCCAAAAAATCAATATCCAGACACAAAAGCTTGATGACAGGCTTAGAGTCAATACATTATACCATGCTCTTGAAGAAGAATGGCGCATTGCGCGCAGTGACAGCACAGATGTCATATTCAATATGCCTAATTCACGCATCTTCAGCAGAATTACATTAAAAGAGAATGGCAGAATCTCTGAAGCGTATTTCTCAGTGCAAGGAGAGGATTATGGAGTTATAATTGATGATAAATCGCGTGAGCTTTACAGCAAAAAAGCAGCATATACGATAAACATCCTCTCAAAACTCCTATATGCAGGAAGCATGAAGAGAGGTCATTACAAACACCTATTGTCTCATGGATTCGCAGGTCTTAAAGCTCATGAGGCAGCAGGTCATTTATTTGAGACAGATTATCTCAAGACCTCAATTATGGGCATCAAAGGGAAGCTCAGAAAAGGAAAAAAAGTAGCTCCATCAAATCTCAGTTTCATTGATGAGCCTATAGCAGGAATTTATGGCAATCAGTTCATAAGTGCAAACGGCATCCAGAGGAAAAGAATAGAATTCATAAAAAACGGAGTGATAAATGACGGACTGGCAGATGTTTTTTCTGCTAAAGAAACTAATACAAATATCAACGGATGTGGAAGAGCTCAAACCTATAACTGCCTGCCCATCTGCAGGATGAGCGCTACAACTATGGTAGACAATGATCCGTATCCTTTTGAAAAGGAATTTGAAGATACGACAATAGATGATATCTATGAGTTTCTGGTTAAGCATGATGAGCTCAAGCCTGGCGAAACTGTAGCCTATCCTGTAATAGACATGGGTGGCCAGATGAATTCAATTGCAGACACTTATATATTGAATTGCGCAGGTATTTATATACTTGAAAATCCAAAAAAGATTACATTGCATAAGCAGGCTATCTCCAGAGGGAAGCCTATGGCAACACTTGCCACAAGAATAAAAGGAATCGGCAGAGTGGTAGTACATGAATCAGGCTTGTGCGAAAAGGGTGAACAGAAAGTCCCAATCTCATACGGTGGAAACATGTTTTTCATAATAGATAAGACAAAAGGAGTTACATTTGGCGGTGAAAAATGAAATCTCCAAAAAAAATAGCACAAAAATTCCAGGATTACATGATAAGGGCTGATGACCTCAATATTGAAGGATGGTCATTCAAGTTTAACGATGCGCAGAGCATAAGCGTAGAGATGGATAATAATAGGATAGGAGGACCATATTTCCCACCTTCAGGAAAAAATGTATGCTCAGGCTCAGCATATATTATGTGGAGTGATGGAAGGATATCCAAGGGGCAAATCACGCAAGAGACTGTAGAAAACCTTGATTGCGCATTGAAAAAATGGAAAGAAATCAGCTTCACTGATCCAGATGCACCAGATATACCAGGGCCATCGCCAATGCCAGAGAACCTGAAAATCAAAGATGAAAATGTTAGCAAGATTATAAAAAAAGACAGCAGCTATCTGTTTGAGATTCTAGATTATTATAACCAAAAGCTGGCAAAAAAAGATAATGTTAAAATGCTCCATGCAAAAGCTGGCGCAGGATTTAATCATTCAACTATTATGAACTCAAAAGGAATGGTTATGGAGTGGGAAGAGACAACAATGTTTACTTATGCTAATATCAATAACAAATATTCAGATAGCTACTATAAGAGAAATGCACCTAAAAAGAATGATCTTAATGTTATAATCAGAGAGATTGAAAAGAATATGAAGCTTAGCCAAAAAAAGATTAAAGCAAAATCAGACTATATGCCAATAATCCTCATGCCTGATGTGTTAGGCTCATTTTTAGGCAAATACCTGCTTGGAAGTAATCTAAATGGAGGGGTAGTGGCGCACAACATGTCTTTATATAGAGTTGATGATTTTAAGAGGAAAAAACAAGTATTTGATAAGAGATTAAATATTATCCTGGACGGGCTTGAAGACTATGCAATAGATACAATTCCATGCAGCAGCATGGGAATTCCATCTTCAAAACAATATATTATTGCTGGAGGCAGGCTGATTACACCATTTTTAGGTCTCCAATACTCAAATAAACTAGGCATGTCCACTACATCGCAAGGCGCAGTAAAGATAGATGCAGGGCAAGGCCCATTTGAGGGCATTATCGCAGATGTCGATTACGGATTAATTATACAGGATGTTTTAGGCATGCATACACAAGATGCTAAAGAAGGAAGATACTCGCTGGCAGTTTCCAAGGGATTAGTTGTGGAAAAGGGATTAATCAAGGGAACAATCGATCAAACAGCATTAATATCAGGCAATTTCCTGGATTCGCTAAAAGACAAGGAAACAAATTTCGCAGAATATCGTGAAGGTGAAGTTGTCATGAAGATAAAAGGAGATGTTATGGCAAAGGAATAGGATTTGTTTAAATTTAAAAAAAGCCAGATTTAAATATTAGTTAATTTTCTTTCCCATTAAATTTATATAGAATAGATTTCTTTTGCTTTTTATATGATAGAAAAAATAAAAAGTATGATTCTAGAACTATGTAAAGATAAGGATTGGGATTGGAAATCACATATAGAATCAGTAGTAAAATATTCCAAATTATTAGCCAAAAAATTAGATGCAGATGAAGAGGTTTGTGAGATTTCTGCATGGTTACATGATATCAACAAATTAGAAGAAGGATTAAATTCAAAAGAACACCATATCAAAGGAGCAAAAAGATCAGTTGAAATTCTTAAAGGATTTTCTAATGATCAGGAATTAATTAAAAAAGTAGAACATTGTATTCTTACCCATTCAAATTCAAAGGACAATATGCCCAAATCTAAAGAAGCTAAAATTGTAGCATCAGCAGATGGATTGTCCCATTATGAGAACTTTTTTTCTTTGGCATATCTCGTATATAATATTGAAAAAAAAGATTATTCTGATGGAAAAAATTGGCTTATACAAAAATATCAAAAAACTTGGGGAAAATTAATTCCAGAAGCAAAAGAAATCGCTAAATCAAGATATGAAGCAATAAAACTGATCTTAGGGGAACAAAATTAATTGACCTTTATTTGAACTGAATCAAAATCCTAATTATTGATAATTGCTTATAGTTAGGATATTGTATTCATAAAATAGCTTCACATTCACGCTCTCTTATGATGTGGATGTTAAAATTGTTTAATATTATATCCTTATAACCCCAAAAATGTTCATCTTCAGAAATCAGGTATTTTTTGCTTTCGCAGGAAAAATCTCTATATGCTGCGATAATAGTCATATCATCATCTTCAGGGATATTTTTTTCTTTGATTAATTCTTTTTCATTTTGAATAAATATCTCTTTTATAGGAGTAATGCTATTAATTTTTTCTAAATCTTTAAAGTTTGCATGTAATTCATCATAAAAGTCTTCTAATTGATCTATGATTTGTGCCCTAAACGATTCACCCAATATTCTTATTTGATATCTCTTGTTTTCAAGAATTTGATTGACATGCAACACAGCATTCTGCTCAAAATTGCCAGGGACAAATTTGTATTTTGAAATGCCTTTTTTGTCAAGAGCAGCAACTATTTTGTTTAAAATATAGTGATTTCTTGGAATTAAGCTATCTTCTTTAAAAAATAATCTATAGGATTCAGGAATTTTAATCTTGCATAATTTTAGTATAGAACATTCATCAAAAGCATAAGAATTTTCTGGTGACATTTTTACTGCGCAACAAGCCTATGAAGGTCTTTATTTTCAAGTGAGAATGGGTATCTTCCTTTTACAGAATTTATGATATATTGGTAATATTTGTTGATTTGCTTTAAGTCTTTATCTTCAGTTTCTATTTGTTGATTCAAGAATGAAACTATTGATTGAATATGATATAAGAAATAGTAATCAAACATATAAGCATCAAAGTCATATTCATCTCTCAAACGCATGAACTTTTCCTTTAAATATTTTGAAAGGTAAAAGCAATATTCAATCAAAGCCCTGAGCCTGATTCCTGCAAAAGTATCTGAAGGTATCTTATCAATCTGTTCATATAGATCAAGCATATCCACATGGACTATGTTAACTTTTTGTATTAGCGTGTGCCTATCTGCAGCATCAACAAAAAGCATTTTATGCTCATTATTAGATATATCTGAAGCAGGTAATCTGCTGAGTTCATTAATATTATTCTTAAGTGACTCAAAATCTTCTTCTGTTAAGATTTTATTTAGCTTTGAATGAATGACTTTACCAAAAAGTTGTTCTCCCTCTGGCTTCAATATAAATTTATTTATTGTCTTATCCTTATATTCATAAGGACTAAGTTCATAATACTCATTACTTTCGAGATTTTTCAAATCAGCATTAAATGAGCCAAATTTATTTAAGTCAAAATCAAGATTTATTGGAATAAGATGCAGATTTAACCTGGCTAACAGCTTATTTAATTTGGTAATAGAAGATATCTCTTTCTTAGCAGATAATCCTAATACTAAACATATTGCTTCATCTTTGGATAAAATCATGTTATATTGAGATTAATTATATAGCCTATTTAAAGATTTCGTTAGGGAATGGTGTGTATTTCCGGTGGGGGCGGATGTTGGTTTGGGGGTTGATGTTGTAAGTTAGATGTATATCTAAGGAGAAGTATTATTTATCACACCATATTAAACACACTCAACGATAACCACAAAACCAAACAAATCCAAAACATTTATAAACCCCTGCTTATTTCTACCTAGATATATTAGTGTTCCCGTGGACTATTGATGGATAATCGGAACTCATATCCTGATTAATAGGAGGGTGGAGGAATATATAAATGAACAAGAAAGAGATTACAGAAGCATTAAAGAGAGTAAAAGAGATTTCTCAAAAACGTAATTTTAAGCAGAAAGTTGATCTGATCATAAATCTGAAAGACCTTGACCTTAAAAATCCTGACAATCATCTTAATCTTTTTGTGCCGCTTCATTTTACAATCGGCAAAGGCATCACTGTATGCGGACTCGTGGGACCTGAATTGCTTGAGCAATCCAAAACAACTTTTGATAATACAATCCTTGTTGATGATTTTGCAGAATTTGCAAAAGATGTAAAGAAGTGCAAGAAGCTCGCAAGCAAGTATAATTATTTTGTTGCACAGGCAAACATCATGCCAAAGGTCGCTTCAGCATTCGGAAGGGTGCTTGGCACAAGAGGCAAGATGCCAAACCCAAAAGCAGGATGCGTAGTCCCGCCTGCAGCAAACCTCAAGCAATTATATGAAAAGTTGCAGAAGACAGTAAAGGTCAGTGTCAAGTCATCGCCAGTAGTGCAATGCTGTGTGGGAAGTGAAGATTTACCTGATGAAGAAGTAATTGATAATATCTCAAACATATATGACAACATCATACATCACCTTCCTGGTGAGAAGAACAATATTAAGAATGTTATAGTCAAGCTTACCATGGGACCAGCAATTGTTATTGGCAAGACAGATAAAGACACTGCTGGGAAAGCCAAGAAAAAGGATACTAAAGCAGAGGAAAAACCTGCTGACGCTCCTAAGGAAGAATCTAAACCTGAGGAAAAGAAAGCAGAAGAAAAAAAAGTAGAGAAAACTGAGTAAAAATGGCACATGTATCAGAAAGCAAAAAAAAGATAGTCGATGAATTTAGCAAGTTATTTGAGGACTATCCAATAATAGCATCTGTGGACCTTGAAAATCTGCCAGCGCCTCAGTTGCAGAACATGAGAGCGACACTCAGGGACAAAGTTGTGCTTAAGATGACTAAGCGCAGGCTTATAAATATAGCAATCGACAAAGCAAAGGATAAGAAGCCGGGCATTGAGAAGCTCAAGGAGAATCTCAAAGGCATGCCAGCATTGATTTTCACAAAAGAGAGCCCATTTTTATTGTACAAGACAATCAAACAGAATAAAAGTCCTGCACCTGCAAAAGCAGGTCAGATTGCTCCTAAAGACATTGTAGTTCCAGCAGGATCCACACCATTCAGCCCAGGTCCAGTGATTGGAGAATTAGGAGCGCTTGGAATAAAGTCAGGAGTAGAAAGCGGCAAAATAGCCATTAAAGAAGATGCTGTTGTAGCAAAAGAAGGTGAAGCAATAAGCGCTGAACTTGCAAGTATGCTTACAAGACTGGGAATAACACCTATGGAAGTTGGTCTTGATATTGTAGCAGCTTATGAAGATGGAACAATATACCCAAGGAAATTACTTGATATTGATGAAGAACAGTTCATGGGAGAACTCACAACTGCTGCACAAGGGGCTTTCAATCTTGCTATTGAATCAGGATATACAACAAAAGAGAATGCTGGAGTTTTTATAATAAAAGCATTCAACCAGGCTAAATCACTTGCAATGGAATCAGGATTCATGGCTGATGCAGTTGTCGCGGATATGCTGAGCAAGGCAGAAAGGGAAATGCTCAGCCTGAAACTGGCTGCAAAAATACAATGAAATTCATATGGAGGAATAAAAAATGGAATACATATACGCTGCAATGACAATACACAAGGCAGGCGGCAAAGTTGACGAAGCTACAGTCAATAAGGTCTTAACTGCTGCAGGCGCTAAGCCTGATGAAGCAAGAGTAAAGGCTTTGGTCGCTTCATTGGATGGAGTAAATATTGACGAAGCTGTCGAAAAAGCTGCTGCTGCACCTGTTGCTGCTGCTCCAGTCGCTGCTGCAAGCGCAGAAGCAAAAGGAGAAGCTAAAGGTGAAGAAAAGCCAAAAGAAGAAAAGAAAGATGAAGGCGCATCAGCCGCAGGATTAGGAGCGCTATTCGGATAATCAAATTAGTTTATTTTTTATTATTATACAATTAAACAATTAAGTGAGAATCAATGTCAGAAAAAGAAAATAAAAAAGAGATTGCTGAAGAGCTCAAACAGATAAAGGAAGAGCTAAAAGGATTGCGCACCAGCCTTAACTTAGCTAACGAAGAAAAAGAAAAAGCTTTTTCAGAGAAGGAAGAAGTAAAAAAACAAATTTCTAAACTTATTGCCCAAGTCAGAGAAGCCAAGGGAGAGAGAAACAAATTTACGCATGATGTTAAAGGAGCAAAGAAAGAGAGAAATACGCTCAATAAAAGAATAGCATCCAAGATAAAAGAAATAAAGACTCTAAATGACAAGAAAAAAGAGCTGGAATCAAAATTCAATATCAAAGTAAATCCTACTAACCTCAAAAAGCAGATAGAAGAATTGGAATTAAAGGTCGAAACAGAAGTTCTGGAATTCAAGAAGGAAAAGGTCATAATGAAACAAATCAATGACCTTAGAAAGCAGTTTGCAAAAGTAAAAGATGTAAGCGAGATATGGGAAGAATCTGCAAAGCTCTCAAAAGAGATAGATTCACTTAAAACAAAAGCAAATTCACTGCATAACATTGTCAGAGGACATGCAAAAGAAAGCCAGGAGAAACATGAAACACTGCTTGAGTCCTCAGTTGAAATAAGAGAATTAAGAGAAAAGGAAGAGACTGCATATAAAACATTCTTTGAATTCAAGCAGAAATATACTGAACTTAACAACAAGATTAAGGAAAAACTTGCAAGATTAAAAGAGCTGGGAGATAGAAAGGGCGCCTCAAGAGCCAAGAGGAAAGTAGAAGACGAAAAGAAGAAAGCTGCATCTATCAAGGAAAAAATAAAAGCGGTTGAAGATAAGATAAAGACAGGCAAAAAGCTTACCACTGAAGATTTTATGGTAATGCAGGCTGCTAATTAATATTCTAAATAGATTATTGTTTCATTAAACTCAATATTTCTTTGTATTTTTAATCCACCAAATCTTATATTTTAAAAGAATAGAGCTTTGCAGGTCTGTGCGCGCCTTCCATCTTTGTCTGATGCATATCTTTAAGAAGTTCTAATAATTTTATCTTTTTCCTGAAATTTCTTTTGTCAAGCTTTTGCTGATATACTGCTTCATACACTTTCTGCATTTCTGTAAGCGTGAATCTCTCAGGGAGAAGCTGGAATGCTATGTTTGTTGTTTCAATCTCTTTTTTAAGATTATGAAACGCATGATTAAGAATCTTTTTATGGTCAAAAGCAAGATTTGGAAGAGAGTTTATAGCAAACCATCCTGCATCTGAAGCATCTGTAGCAGGCTTAAGCTCAATGTCTTCAGAACTTATGAGAGCAAGATAAGATATAGTTATAACTCTTCCTCTGGGGTCACGGCCTTTATCTCCGAATGCTGTAAGCTTTTTTAGAAATATATCTCTTACTCCGGTTTCTTCATGAAGTTCCCTATATGCGCACTTATCAAGGGTTGTATCTTTGTTTTGAAGGAATCCTCCAGGTATTGCAAACATCCCTTTGAATGGAGAGCCTTTTCTCTTGATTAAGAGAACTTTTAGAGTATCTTTATCAACTGTAAATACGACTGCATCTGTTGCGATATAGAATCTGTCTATTATTTCTTTCATTTGTTTATGTGATAGATACACTAATTTATAAATTTTTGGGTTTAGATCTTGATTTTCTTGAGATTAAATGTTAATCTCTCCTTCTGATAAGTTAATCAAGCATAAAATTTATAATTCTCTTTTGTTTTTAATATTTTTTATGACAGATAATGCAAATCAAATCGGATATATTAAGAGCAGACCTTATTATGTGATTGACAAAGACAGCGGCAATATTGTCCCTGTATATCTTCCTGCAGATGCAGTGTTGGAGAGGGCAAAGCCTGGCTCAAAAGCAGGCAGTTCATTGCTCGATAAAATCAATGAAGAATTAAAGCAGGAAGGGTTAATTGAAAAGATGAAGGGGCTGTATAAGATTGAGAAGAATTTGTGAGAGGTCTGCTGAGTTTTGCAGGAATTTATCTTTTCTTTCGGATGATAAATAATCCAGCTAATATAGCAATCAGTCCTAATCCTAAAGTTATGGTTGAAAACTCAGGGATGTCTGGTGAGTTTATTACTGCTGTATCGTTGGCAAATACTGTGTTTTCTCCTGTTGCTCTGCATGTCACATTGTAGTCAACAATCTGTGCTGAAGCGAATGTTCTTGAATAATTGTAATACGAGGCTTGTTCATCCATGATATAGCTGCCATCGCTGAAGCTGATATTGCATGTTGCTCCAGTGATTGGGTCAGTGGCATTCAGGTATTCTGCTGTAAATGTGACAAGCTGTTCTGTATATTTAGGATCATCTGCATCAATTGTCAGGTTTGCTGTTCCGTTTACTGCATAACCAGAGAAATGAGCAACATCAACTGTCAATGTTGAACCAGTGCACTGGATGTTTGTGCATCTTGGCGGTAGGCATAGTTTGTTTTCTGTCAGAATTGCTGCTCTTGTATTTGCTGTATTTGAGTAATATACATAAGGAGTATTGCAGTTGATATTATTGAATGTGAGTGTGGCTGAGTTGTTGAAGGTTGAGTGCAATGCAGATGTATTTACTGATATTACGCTGTTTTCTATCTTGACATGATTATCAAAGTCTGTGCTTTCTGCATTTATTTCATACTGTCCAAACCTTATCTTTCCTTTTCCAGTTATTGCTAGAGTTAAGTTTGTTACAGCTGTTAAATTGGTTTCTTCTGAAAAGTTTGTTGTTTCTGCGGATGGAATGAAGTTTGTGTATGTTGGTATAATAGCTGGTGTGCAAATAGTTATATTAGATAATTGATATCCATGGCTTGGATTTGTTGTTCCTGATAAACTATTGTAATCTAATCTTATTCTTCCGTCACCACCATTACCACCACAACCATAATTTCCACAATACCCTAAACCTTTTTGTGCTGAGATAGTACCACTATTTACAATATCATCTGAAATAAGATAAATAGAACCACCTGCACCTCCACCCCCATCACCACCAGACCAACAACCTTTTCTTCCATCACTACCTTCAGCAATAATGATGTTGTTATTACTTATTTTGTTAGCAAAGATTATAATTATGCCCTCACCATCACCACCAGAATCAATGGTACACGCAGGTGAACCCCCACCTGAACCAAAATATATTTTAGATAAGTCATTTTGCCCATAATATGACCCTCCTCTCCCTGATACACCTGGAGCACCTCCTACATGACTCCCTTCATCACCATTTTCCCCAGTTGTTCCATATCCTGCCCCTCCAGCACCATCGCCACCAGAACCAGGCGCTTTATTTGCACCACCACCCGCACCATTGTTAGCGGAAGTAGATATTAAATTTGGAATTCCATTATAACTCTCACCAGGATAACCATCATTATCTCCCCCATTAGAAACACCCCCCCTATAACCGATTCCAGCAACATCCAAACTTCCTGTAATATTTAGTGCTTTTGTCGCTCTGAAAACAACAATCCCTCCTGTATAACCATTCCATGCAGATGCAGTAATAGAAGCACCAGAATTAACACTTACATCTGTATATTGTGGAACTCTGACTATCTGTGAAGCTGAAGCTGATTGAGTGTTGAATGTTCCTGAATAATAATTATTTGTTAAACCAGTTGAAACAGTGATTGTATTTCCATCAATTGCAGTAACATCAGCAAATTCATATGTGCCAGCGTTGGAAGAATGTTGCATTTGAATTACCAAGATCTCATCACCCACAGAAAAAGCACTTGCATCATTTACATCAAATGATGTTGAACCAGATAAAACTGTTGTTGATGTTATTTGAGTGTACATATTAATTATAGTATTAGCAGATGTTACAATTAAAGCTCCATCAGTTCCATCCCCTAAATCAACACATTCGGCACTAACAACCCCTGCCAAAACAATAATCATAACCAACATCAATATAATCTTCTTCATAAATCTCAATTCTCCTTTTTTACCCAATAAACAGGACTTACCAATAAGCCTTCACAAGCTGACTTCCGATAATATTCATACTAAAAGCCAGAATATATAAATGTTCCCAATGCCCAAGTTTGCTACTTCTTAGTAATATTTATAAATCTGGTTTAATTAGCGTAACATTATGGCAAAAGAGCTAGGAGATATAATCACAGGAGAAACAGCAATCAGGTATGCTATGGACAGGTATTTTGCTCCTGAAACTGATATAGATTCATTAGCTGGAGAATTGACATTTGTGATCTATAATGGCTTTACACAAAATGATATGGTGAGGGAAGTTCTAATTGCCAAAGACATAGAACCAGTCAAAGATAAGCACAAAAATCTTATGATGCTTGAGGATGTTCTGGTTGAAAAACAGAAGATAAAGGGCGCAGCTGAACTAAGCCTTTTTGATATTAAAGAAAAAGCTGTTTATGTAAATAATTCTATAGATAGATTCAGAGAGGTTAGGCATAAGCTGACAATAGGAGCATTTAAGGAAGCAGTCAGGACTAAAGGACTGAATATAAAATTTAAAGAAAAGAATTGTTGTGAAGATTATCTTATGAGCCAAAGGTATGAATCTTTAGCAAGAGATTTTGTAAATAATAGCATTATCAATGAGCTAAAAGAAAGATTTTCTGATTTTAAGGATGTTATGCGCAATATACTGATAAGCCCACTCTATATACCAGTAGAATCATGGTACCTGCCAGAGATTTTTGATAATCTGGCAAAAGATAAAATATATTCAGATAGTCTCACTAAAAGAGCTGCTGATATAAAAAATGAGCTTTACTTAGGCATTGCTGAAGAAAGATTTCCTGGTAAAGATATAAGCAGATTAGCTGAATTATTTGACAGCTCAGATCTTGTGCAAAAGCAACTCAAGGCAATGACTCTTAAAGACCTTGCTAAAGAAGACAAAGAGATTGAACATAAGATGAAACAGGGCTTAAATAAGATAATAAGAGTTAAAGATGATTTCCTTAATTACCAGATAATTCCTATTGATAATCATCATATCCTGAACCTTGGCTATGCCTATGGAGGGCAGGCAAGAAATATACTCCATTATATACTATTCTCATTTGATCCTGAAGAGACAGTAAGATTCATCTATACAGGAAAAGCAGGAAATCTGAATCCTAAAGGAAAGGTGCAGGATTTAATATTAAGCCCATTTACTATAAGCGAGCATTATTTGAATCACCCTCAGAATATAATCAAAGACAGAAAGCATAAGTTTAAGAATCTTTTTCACAGCGACTGGAAACAGGATATGAATGATCCATTTGGAATCAAAGAGTTTTATGGTGGTGTAATGGGAGTAAGGGCAACAGTCAGTGAAAAAAGAGCAAATATGAAAAAAGGATATGAAATTCTTAAATGCGATGCTGTAGAGATGGAATTATATCTGATAATGGGAAGTATAATGCAGGGAGTACACAATTTCCTGGATATAAGGACAGGAAATATTCTTTGGTCCTCAGATATAATTAATAATTCTGTCAACAGAGATCTTAGTTACAAGAACATTGGCAGACAGGGAGCATACCTTGCAGTGGATATGGCAAGGGAGGCTTTTAGGAGGGAGTTTAGCTGATGGTATTGAATATGTCATTTTTTTAATTTAGCTTTTATTTCCTGCGCGCTAGGCAGATTAGTTTTATATTCTGCAACAAAAATATTTTCTTTATTTTTTCCTGCGCTATAGTAAACATCAATTTTGTCATGGTTTTTGCAGATTATTAGGGCAATTGGATCTTTGTCTTCACCGATTTTCCGTTCTCTAAAATAAGTAAGATATTTTGTAACTTGTTCAATATCTCCTTGCTTAAGTTCTCTTGCTTTTAATTCTACGATGATGTAGCATTTTAACAAAACATGATAAAATAGAAGGTCAATATTATGCCATTGATTATTGATGAGGATTTTCTGCTGGCGTGCCATGAAAGCAAACCCTATTCCAAACTCCAATAAGACTTCTTGAATATTATCTAACAAAGCGTTTTCTAATTCTTTCTCACTATGTTTTTCATCAAGTGATATGAAGTCCCAATTGTAATTTTCTTTGAAGACTTCTTCTGGAGAGGGTAAATGTTCTGGCAGCCTTATGTCAATCTCACCCTTCTTGCCAGCAGATTCAAATTCTTTATTCTTTATTTTTCTTTTTAACTCCCTAACACTCCAGCTATTGATTATTGAATAGTTTTCATAATATTTCCGCATCCCATTATTTTCTATGCCTATCAGAATCTCATAATGTGACCAACTCAATTGTGGGGACACTGTCACCACAATTGGATATAGCCTATAGAATTTAACAATTCTATAAAATAAACGCCTACCAATCCTCAAATCATCAGATAAATTATCTATAATCTTCCTCCCATAGTCAGCTCTTTCTTCATGCTTTAATTCTTCTCTTACAACTCTTTCTCCAAC
>JAGLGH010000096.1 GCA_023144115.1 Nanobdellota archaeon
TCTGCCACTCTTTGACGCTTTTGCAAATATAATCTGATGCCCCATTATGTAAGGATTTAATAGTCCTAAAATCCTCATCTGCCAGATAATTCTGCTTAGATACTTCTGTAGTTATGATTGTCTTTTTAATACTTGAGTTTATGACAATATCAACCGCGTCTGGATCTACCTTAAAATTATGCGCCCTGTAATTTATGAAATATCTGTCAGCATGCAATACTGCATTTCCCATCATATAGATATGGCTGATATAATTTTCAAGACCTTTGTATTTTTTCAAGGCTTTTGCTATGTTTGTTAATGGGCCTATTGCAGCAATCTCTATGCCTTTGTTGGCATAAGCAGTCTCTGCAATCCTGTCTACTGCATTAGGGATTATATCATATCTCTCATGATTATCAATAAAATCCTTGCCTTCGTTTCCAATCCAAAATATATGATTTTGATTGATAGGATTTTCTTCACCATAAGCGACTGGTATATCTTTACCAAGCAATTGGGTCAGCTTTTTAGCAATCCTTGCACGCACTTTTGTATCTCCATGCACTGTTGTTATGAGCTTTATGTCAAGATTGGATTTTATTGCCATCATCAATGCGAGAGCATCATCTATATCTGAGCCTATATCTGTATCAATAATAATGCTTTTCATTTTTCCTCCATTCCTGATAATCCTTGATAATCTTATTATGGTCAAACACAAGATTGTCAGGGATATTATTCTCTGATGCAACAATTACATTCTTTGCATCATCACCAGCTTTTGGAATTCCATAAGCTTTTGCAATGAAAACTGTTGATATTGTGTGGCTTCTTGGATCCCTGTCAGGATCTGAATATACTCCTAACTGATTTATCAGTTCAATATCAAGCCCTGTCTCTTCTTTTGCTTCTTTGATTGCATTCTGCTCTGCGCTCAGACCATATTCGTGAAAACCACCTGGAAGCGCAAGGCCATAAGGGATATTTTTTCTTTCAATAAAAACAAGTCCCTTATAGTCTCCTTTCTGGTTATGCAATTCTATTATAACATCAGTAGTTGGAACAGGGTTTCTATGCGAATTTCTATAAAGCTGCTTTATCCGCTCATAGCCTTTTATCTCCTTCATTACTGTTCTTGTTCCTTCTGGCAACAGGTCTGAGCAATCATTACCTTTGATAATCATCTCCCTGATTTCAACTCCGCTGATTATAGTCTCTATAGGCAAATTTTTTACAGGATAACCATCTTCCTCAAACAGCTGCCTTGTAATCTCATTGTTTGTCAGCACATAATCAAAGTGAGGTACTGAATCAATTACATGCTTTACCCACTTGCCATAATTATTTATATCTGTAATAGGATATACTTCAATGCAATTGTTTTCTTTGAATGATAATTCCACCATAAGCCTGCGCTCATCATAGCTAAATGGATTTTCCAGCTGATTTTTAAGCTGAGCACTACCTATACCGAGGATTAATTTCTTGATATCCTCATTTCCTTTATCTTCAATTACTGATTTTATAGCATTATAATGCCCATTATGAAAAGGCTGAAATCTTCCTATAATAAGTCCGGTTGTCATTTTTGTTTACCTCTCATTTTCATTTACCTCCTTTGCTGATTGCAGCATAATTTAATCTACTTTTGAGTTTAACAAGACAATCAAATATCCAAAATTTGATCTTTGCCTTAAGGTTATTATTGTTCCACTCTTTATATTGTTCAAACACAGGGGAATTTTCTCTGGGAGAGAAATTCTGAAATGAAATATAATTCACTGGAGCAGCTGCAATGAAATACAAAGTCCTTAGGTAGTCAATTATATTTTCTGTAGGATATGACAGAATAACTGAAGTACCAAGGAAAATATTGTATTTCTGCCATGCTCTGAATTTCTCTTTCACTGCTTTCAGATTTCCTGGCCTGCGCATATCTTTAAGCACTTTCTTAGATCCACTTTGCAGAGGAACACCTATGTAAATAATGTTTTTGAGGTATTCTCTTTTTATCCTGTGAATATATTCAGGCTCAATGTATCTCAACATCAGGATCTTACCTTTGCTGATTGCATATTCAAAGAGCTTATCAAAATCCTTGTAGCAGCCCAGGTTTTCACCTATCAAAAGAAGATGCTTATTTTTGCTGTCTTTGATTTGAGCAGAAACATAACTAAAATCATGTTCCATATATCTGCCTCTATTGTTAGGGATAGCGCAGTATGAACATCTTTTGTTACATCCTTTTGATAGCCTGATAGTATCAAACTCAAATGGCATATCCTGGAAAACTATTCCATCTGTGGTAAATGAATATAGCTCTGCAAGCCTTTTATTTTTATTCTGCAGTTTTTCCAGATGCTTTCTCTTTCCAGACATATCTTTAAGCCAGAAAGGCTCGCATCGGGATGTTGTTTTTTCACAGATAATGTCAACCTTGCCTATTTTTTTGAATATATCATCTGCAGTGAAGAATCTAATGTTTTTTATTTTGTTTAATTCTTCTCTTTCTTTTGCATTTGCAAGGCATCCGCCTACAAAAATGGGCTTATTTCCTGAATCCTGACTTAAGCGCAGTATGTTTTTAACAGAGTTCTGCGCTGAATCCCTTGATACTGCGCAGGTGGTTACAACAATGAAATCTGCATCTGATAGATTCAGGACTTGCTTATTCTTTTTGTTCAATATTTCATTTATCCTGTTGCTTTCATCAACTAATGAAAGGCAGGCAGTTGTAAAGCTGTAAAAATTCCTGCCTTTTATGTCCATTAGTTCTTTTATTGCTTTTTTCATTTTTACCCTCTATCATAAAAATATTTAATTATATTCCAGACTAACCTCAGCTACCGGAGGCATCTTCATCTTATGCCTATTTTTATTGTGCCTTCCAACTATGTCATCAATTATTTTGTAATCAAAGCCTGTTATCTGATGCACATCTTTTCGATTATAGCCCTGCTCAAATCCTGCAATTATTGTCTCAACATGAGGATCATAATCATATCCTAATTCAGCCTTGTCTGTCTGTCCAGGCCATAATCTTGCTGTTGGTTCTCTCTGGATTATTGTATCTGATACACCTACATAGGAGGCAAGCACCCTTACCAGCCGTTTTGAAAGATTTCCTATGGGGCTGATATCTACTCCGCCATCACCATATTTTGTAAAATATCCTATGCAAAAATCTTCATCCTGGTTTCCTGTTCCAAGCACAAGCAGATTCTTGTCAGCTGCATTGCCATAGAGCTGAATCATTCTTTCCCTTGATGCAGAATTGCCATAATGGTGTTTTTTGCTGAATATTTCTGGGTTGAGCTTTTTTCTTGCCTCAAGCACTGGACTTATATCTATGATTTCAGATTCAATTCCAAGCTTATCTGCAATATCTTCTGCATCTTTTGCATCATCATAACCAAGCTTGCC
>JAGLGH010000097.1 GCA_023144115.1 Nanobdellota archaeon
AAGATAAGCAACAGTAGTTGAATCAATGCCCCCAGATAATCCTACAACACCTCCTTTAGCTCCTGCAAGTGTTACCTGCTCAACTATAAAGTCTTCAATCTGCCTTGATACAATCTCAGGCTTTATTTGTGGTTTTTTTATTCTCATTTCAAGTTCCTCCCGGTTTTTGTTTTTCATATTTTTCACCTCTCTTTTTATCAAAATCTGTACATCTCTGCTCCTGACTTTAGCATATATTCAAGACCCTCTTTTTCAGTATTGCCAGGGATGTCAAGACCTTTTATTGCAGAGTGTATTAAGTACACTTTCTTTTGCATATCTTTGAATGCATCATATGCTTCCTTTACGCAGATGTTTGTTGCAACACCCATGAGATATACTTCTTCAACACCTAACTTCTCAATAAGATCAATAGTGTTGGGATTTGATAGTAAGTTGAGTCCCTGTTTCTCGATGTAGACTCTTCTCCCATCCATAACTTCATTTACAACCAAATCCAAAGCATCATCACTGTATTTGTTGTCAGATACATAGAGTATGTCTGCTTGAGTTGATGCAATCTTCTGCTGACCTTTTGTGCCTTTTATGCAGTGCAATGGAAAATACTGGTCTTTTGTTCCAGGTATAAGTTCAGGGCCTGTATGAGCATCAACTGATCCAAGAGTAAGTATACCCTTTTTTTGGAAGTGATAAATTGCTTTTCCAAAGTTCTCTATCATTTCATATGCGCCAGGAACAGAGATTGTTCCCTCAGGCATTATGAAATCATTCTGTGTTTCTACATCCCATACAATTGATTTTATTTTTTTCATTTTTGTTACCTCCATTTACATTATTATTGATCCCTCAAACTCCCATGTTGAATACATGTGGTTGTTAGGAAGGAAAACCAGCGATTTGATTGAATCCTTGAAGTAATTCACAGTGCATGTCGCTGCTGTGGTATTTATGCCATCCACATCATACACTGTCTGCCCCCATGGAAGGTCAAATATCTTAAATGCCTTATTCTCCAGGACCATGGCTTCAAGAGCATTGTTTGCGATGTTAATCTCGATCTTGTTTTCCCTGCTCCATCTTGAAACCTTATTCTCTCTTGAGTTATCAGGAGTCCACAATCCTCTGAAAACTATCTGCGAGATGTCATGCTCTTTTGCCTTTGATATATAGTCCTCCATGGTCTGTCTATCATACACTGCTTCCTTATTCATCACGCATGAGAGCCTTACTGCAATATCAGCATCCTTTCTCAGGAATCTGAACAGCTCCCCATAATCAATATCAATACCCATCAAATCACTGTTTCTTACAGGATCAAGCGAGGCTCCTGTAACAGTAACATTTGTCAAGCCATAGGGTTTGTTGACAAGCTTTTCAAGGAACTCTTCTTCTCTTCCTTTAACAAGAGACATGTTGCTGTGCAGATCTCTCTGACCAAAGCCATGCTCTTTTGTCAGCTTAAGTATATCTCCAAGATAATCCCAGTCTGACATCAATGTCTCACCTTTGCTTGTCAGTATTGCTGTTTGGGCTTTACCAGCTGTTGCATACTGAAGCGCATTTGACAGCCTGTTGAAATCAAGCCTATCTCCTTTGTTAGGAGTATATGTCATGGATGCTATGCAATATTTACATTTTGCATTGCACCCTACGCTTTCAGGCACAATTGATATTGATTGAATGTCCATTTTTGTTACCTCCTTAGCTAGTTATCTGCTCATTCAAGACATATTGCTTAACCTTTTCCTGCGCTTCCCTTATGCCATGGCTTATTATTACAGGATATTTTTCTTTGCCTGCCTTGTATTTTTCTGGAAGCCTTGACAGCCGCTCTTTTCGGAATTCGCGGCTATCTTTGATTAAAGAGAGATCATATGCCTGCTTTCCTTTGTCTATCACTTTTATCAGCAAAGGCTCAGCAGTCTCTCCCTGCTCAAGATAGCTGTCGATGGATTCACCTTCTAATGCAATTATGTCTTTGGTGAACATGTTATCTTTGCCAGATACCCTGTATACCTGCTTTATTCCAGGAAGTGTTGATTTTGCTGGATCCTCTGACATCTTGCCTTTCATCATCCATTCTCCTTTCTTATCCTGATATGATGCAAGCTTGTACACGCCTCCTAAAGGCTTTGGTGGGTTGACAACAAATGTGCCAACAAGGTATTTGTCAAATTTGCATCCTTGCGCTTCCATATCTGCTATCCTGCCTGCTGTGAGGTCATCTGAGGCGACAATCTGATACTGATCTCTTTCAAATCCTGCTTTTTCCAGCCTGTTGGTGATATATTTGTATTGGCTTACAAGATCGCCGCTGTCTATCCTCATTGCGAAATTATTCAGCTTCTTTTCTTTCACTATATAGATCATCTTCTCGACTGCACCATTTACCTGGTATGTATCAAGAAGGAAGCAGACCTTGTCATTGAACGTATCTGCCTGCGCAATGAAAGCATCCATCTCTGTCTCATGAAGCATGACATATGAATGACCATGGGTTCCTCCTACTTTCTCCCGGTATTCCATTCCAAAGGCTATATTTGATGTTGCATGGAATCCTCCAATGATTGCTGCTCTTGTGTTCTGTATTGCAGCCTGAGGGCTCTGGGCTCTTCTTGAACCTCCTTCAAGCAGTATTCCTTCTGTCACTTCTGCAATATCATTTGCTGTTGTGGCAACATTAGTCTGGGGATTGATTGTTGTCAGCAGGAGTGTCTCATAGACCTGAGCTTCTTCGAATTTTTCATGCACTCTTAATTGCGGCTCCTGCGCAAAAAAGATCTCTCCCTCTCGCATTGCATATGCATCGCCCCTAAACTCGATATTTTTCACCCAATCAAGGAACTCCCTATCCTCTATGCCTTGCACTTCTTCCATATACTCTGCAATATCTTCGTTGCCTTTTAATTCGGTAAGAACAGCTACTGCCTGCTCAAGCCCTGCGTTGATTATATAGCTTCTCTCTCCAAGCTGGTTATATTTTACACCTTCATATTCAAATTCTCCTATCACTTTTGTTTTAGGAAGATTTCTTACAACCATGTCAAATACTGAATCCAGGCCAGAGTAATTTTGCAGGATATTGGCATTTGCCATAGAGTATTCGTAATAATCTGCAATTCCTAATGTTAAGTTGTTTAGTGTTTTTGGTTTCATTGTATCACCTTGTTGTGTTTGTTACACTTACTGTGTTGTTAAATCATAGTTTATTGGTTCTAAGCTGATTTTTTATCTGTTTCAACCTCTGTTCAAGATCTGCTTTTTCTGATTTTAACTGAATTCTTTCACTAAATGACTCTGGCGTAATATGAACTACATTTAATTCTGTCAAACGCAAGTGGTACATTTTCCTGTCATCGAAATACTTTTTAATGTCATCTACATCCCCTGTTGCATAACCTAATGTTGATGTTGTCTTGCCTTCGCAGTCGCCTTCGGTTTTGACAGCGTAGATATTTTGCTGAGTTATATCTTCATTTTTTGCCTGTTGTGTGTTCATTTTTTCACCATTAATAGTTGTATCAAATACACTAACAAATGCCTGTTCCATTTTGCCTACAAGCTTTACTTTTTCTTTCATATTGGTAAAACTACCACTTTGGTAAAAGTCAATTGTCTCTGCTTTTGGATCATAGCTTCCATCTGGATTTAGCTTTCTAGCGTTTACATGCCAGCCATCTGAGTATATGTCATGAAAACCATGACCTGTTCCTCCTCCCTCAAGCTCAGCCCGAATGACAATATATTCCAGAGCTTTTTTCTCATCAATGATGATTACATCACCAACCTGCGCCTTGTTTGTATATTTTGCATCCATTTTTGATTTCTCCTAGTGTCCTTGAGACACTTACTATTGCCCAAAATAAGCAGGCATCGTCGATTAAGCCGAATGGTTAATGTGATTTTGCCTGCTTAATGTATTGAGAACACTAACAACTATATAAATTTTTCGGTTGTGTAGGATATACAATAAGTAATAATGATTAGAATATATAAGTTATATGCTTTAGACAAGATAGTAAAAGATGAAAAAAGAATTATTAGGTATAGATTAAACGAGAAAATTTCATAAATTATTAATATGGTGAAATTCTGGTGTTTAGAAAGTATTTTATACTTTATAAACAATCAAATAATTTAAAATTAAACAATTGGAACTGGCTTATTGAGGATAGAATAAAGCGAAAATCCTAAGATTCACTATCCCACGCAGCAAGCTGAGGGGTATTACGCGAATCTTCGAGACGGATTTTCTGTCA
>JAGLGH010000098.1 GCA_023144115.1 Nanobdellota archaeon
CCCCCGGGCGTTTTATGATCTCTGCTATTGACTGTACACCATCTCCATCATAGCAAGGGGATGGTTTTAACTCTTCTTTTGCTTCTTCTTTCGCTTCTATTTGTGCATACCCGAGGTACTTAACAATTATTTGCGCTGATTCTGTTGCTGGTTGTAGTGGGCTGTGGAATATCTCAACCCTCTTGACGAAGTCGCTTCCTTCGGATTCATATTCTTCTCTTAAGTCATAAAAGTCACGAGCTACGTAATATGATAGGTCTGTCCCTACTGCCCTCATCTGCTTTACTCCTTCTGGTGTTAATAAACCAAAAAAGGATTTTCCAGGCTTTACAAGGTATATGTATTCCATTTTCTTTTTCTTTTCCTCCATTTGCTTTATTTTCGTTTCTTTTATCAATTCTAGATATTTATATAGTCTCCATAGTTCAATTTTCTTTGGTATCTGGATTATCCTTTTATTATTTCCCTTCGATACCAAAATTCATTTCATTTTATTAAACCTCTGCTTTCATTTTTCTCAACATTTATTGTCTCATAGCCAATCTTCTGCCTCATAGCTTCGATTTAATAATCAAACCCAACTTCTCTTTCAAAAGTATCCCAATATAAGTTGATTTCTTCAAGATTCTCTATGATTTTATTCTTTTCAACTTCAGAAGGATTTAGTTTTTCAAGAGCAAAATTCATCATCTTAGAATATACACTGCATTTATTTGCTACAGGCTCTCCATTGATAAGAATCACAGGCAGAGTGATATAATCAGTATCACCAACAGTGTCCATCCAGGGAGTTTCCTGATTTTCCCATCTATCCATCCTTACATCAACTGAAATATATTGCATTATCAATTCTTTTGCTACCAAAGGTTCAATTAAAGACTCTAACTCCAGTCCTATATGATATGAGCTGATTTTATTTCCATAAATGCCACTAATCTTATCTTCATTAACCCAGAAATTAATTGGTTTAAAACCTGCAATTTCCCTTGCTTTCATAAGTAATTCTTCCAATTCCATTTTCTTTTTCCTCCATTTGCTTTATTTTCGTTTTTTTCCCTTTTTCATCTGCTCAGCATCCCGAGCATTCCCATTGCTATCCATCTTACCTTATCCTGCTGCCAGTTAGGATGTTTCTCCAGCAGTTTCTTTTGCAGATTTTTTAGTTCCAGTTCCATTTTGTCTCCTTTACCTTAGACATCGATATTTACGGCAGGTATAATAAAATAAGGTGTCCAAAAAGAATCTACTAACATCCCAATTAATTCACAAATCTTCAACATGAGGAAAAATAATTTACAATAGAAACGAAAAATTTATATAAATTAAGATTAAAAAGTAATTAAATTCTATGTCTGCTCCAAACATTTTCGATTCTATAGACCATTTGGAACCTCGTTGTAAAAAATGCGGCTCTAAGATAGTGTATGGCATAACAACATATTATGACGATGAGATAGAGATGCATAAGTGCAGCACCTGCAACGAAATAGTCGAGTAAAACTGCATTAGAAAATACTGGCAGACTCAACAAGATTTATATAGTTTTAATTATTCTTATTCACTATGAGAAGAATAGCAATAGATATTGTATTACTGCTTACAGAAGAAATAATGGATTTGTGTCTCGCAATCAACAGAGAATCATTCAAGCATGGAAAAGGAAGATTTTTAATGAGTAAAGAAGATTTTGTCCCACACATATCTTTAACACTTGGATGTATTGATGAAGAAAAATTACCAGAGATTATCAAAACAATAGAATCAATCTCACAAGATCAAGAACCATTAGCATTAAAACTTGAAGGAATTGGTTTATTTCAAAGAGATGATGGGAAAAGAGGTTATCTCAAAATAAATATCTCTGAAGAACTAAGAAATCTCCACAAAAAAGTTTTAGATGCAGTTTCAGATAAATTAGTTAAATGTGATTCTGCAGATGTTCTTATCGAAGGGAATATCACTGGCATAAGTATAACATCTAAAAATATTCTCAATAATTATAAAGAATCATATGCTTATGAAAAATATAATCCTCATATAACTTTATGCAGTTATGATTCTGATCAATTTAGTAAAGATATCGATTTCCCAATTAAATCTACCGCAAGCAAGATTGCTTTATTTCAAATTGGTGACGGATGCACTTGTAGAAAATTGGTTTATTCTTCTAATATGACCCCTTCTTGACCTTAAATGATTATCTAAAACGTATTAATAATATATCCCATTATATTCACTAACTCAAGATCATCTTTAATTTTCAAATCTCTTACTGCAGGACACTTGGATGCCAACAATATCATTTGTTTTTCTTTAATTATAGGATATTCACTGCATATATTTGGTTTTTCAGGACTATTATATATATTGCACAGCCCACCATCTAAATTCGAACAAGGATTTAGAGTAATTGTATAATTATATCTAAACCAGAATCCATCAACCTTAAGTCTTGCATCTTTCTTTGCAAAATCCTTCAGATTTGTATATTTATCTAGTCCTAATAAAATCCTGACATCATTTGGATTTAGTATTTCAACCTGTGCGCCATTTGAACAGCATAAAGCATTGCATTCATTTCTACAGTATTCACTGACTTTATCCCTTGCAGACTGCAAATATTCATCAATAGTAAGTTTTAATGACCCCACGAGAGTAAAGAATAGGGAGATATATAAAAAGACTTGCATGAATTTACTTTTGAGATTACCTTAGCAACCAATACAGTAAGTGATACTAGAAGTTTAAAGGAATATATTTAATTTAAAGGAATATATTTCCTATGGAAGTTATTAATATAAGTCAATGTATTGGATGCCACTATTAATACAAAATATTTAAATAGTAATAAACTTAACATAAGAAAAAGAGGTGAGAATTATGAAGATAAAAGAACAATTCAAAAAAATAAAAGATAACTGGCTAATAGCTGTTTTAGTTGTTGTTTTATTTCTGTTTATTTCAGGAGGGAATATGCTTCAATCAATCAGCTACAAATCCTTGGGTGGAATAGCTCAACAAGATATGATATTTGCTGAAAAAGCGTATTCATCAGGTATTAGAGAATACTATCCTGAATCCACTGCAGACTTTGCTCCAGAAGTAGAGGAAAGGATTAAGATAAAGACTACCAATCTTGCAGCTGAAGTAGAAAGGGGAACATTCCATGAAGAATCCACAAAACTGAAAAGCATAATCAAGTCTTCTGATTCATATCTCCTTAATGAGAATGTAAACAAATACGGAACAAAAAGAAAAGAATATTATTCAGGAACCTACACAATAAAGATTGATACTGAAAAATACGATTCAATAATCTCACAACTCAAAAACATAGGAGAACTGAAATCTTTCAGTGAAAACGAAAGGGATGTTACTGGAACATATACAAACCTAGAAATAGACCTTGAGATTGAAAAAGAAAGGCTTGAGCGATATGAAGAAATGTATGCTCAGGCATCAAAAGTAGATGACAAGATCAACCTGAATGACAGGATATTCAACCAGCAAAGAAGAATCAAGTATCTTGAAGACAGTATAGCAAATCTCGACAAAAGAGTTGATTATTCAACAGTTTACTTCAGCATGACTGAA
>JAGLGH010000099.1 GCA_023144115.1 Nanobdellota archaeon
ATGTCAAGGAAGCATAAAAAACGCAAATAGATTATCTCTTTATTTTTTCTTTATTTTCATAAAGGATTAAATATTTCTGACGATAATTTTATATACTTCAAAAATAACAAAGATAAACAATGAAATACCGCAAGCTTTTCCAGGCAAAAGATGAAGAAGGATATCTGCATTACATTGATAATTTGGATAAAGAAGAAATAAAAGAAAAGAAAAAATCCTTCCTTTGTCCCCACTGCAAGCAGAAAGTGATGCCAAAGATGGGTGAGAAAAATGTATGGCATTTTGCACATGTTGACAAGCCCTGCGATAAGCTCAGAATATCATCTGACAATCTATCATCAGATGAAAGCAAAAAGACAAAGAATATACTTTCTTTCACAAAAAAATTCAAAGCAGGAAATGATTTTAAGATTAATCCTGACAGCTGCCAGTGCGAATTCTGCAAAAAGATACAGTCAAAAGAATACAGTATAAAATGGAGCGAAAACATATATATATGCAAGGAATGCTATAAGCAGCTGGACAGCAAAAGAATTGAACTGCTCAATTGGAAGTCATTATGAAAATTTTGCTTAGAAACTTTTTTATATAACAATATTTATAAACTTTCTCATTATTTATCATTATATGATTATAGACATCATTATTTTTACAGTCTGCCTTGCAGCAATGATTATTGCCAGTATCCATGATATAAAGACAAGAGAGGTTCCTGACTGGCTAAATTACAGTCTTATATTCAGCGGGTTTAGCATCAGACTTATCTATTCACTTATAACATCAGACTGGTGGTTCCTGCTATATGGAATTGCAGGCTTTGCAGCGCTTCTTGGAATTGGATTAATCATGTTCTATGCAGGCCAGTGGGGCGGAGGAGATTCAAAGATGATCATGGGATTAGGAGCCTTGCTTGGCATTGATTTTATGCATTATCAAACTCTTTTTGCTGAATCTATGCTTATTGGCTTTTTCATCAACATGCTATTTATCGGAGCTGCATATGGTCTTTTATGGAGCATAACCATGGCAGCTGCGCGCTGGAAGGGATTTGCAAAAGAATTTTCCAGCATACGCAAAACAAAAAAATTCATGCTTACACAGCGAGTCTCTTGGATAATTATATTAGCTGTCCTTGTATCGCTATTTTTCCTGCCAGACCAAACTTTCAGGATGATACTAATCACTTTTGCATTCATGCTTCTGCTCTTGCTTTATTTATGGCCTTTTGTCAAGTCTGTTGAGAATATCTGCATGTATAAGATGGTCACTCCAGATAAGCTTACAGAAGGAGACTGGATTGCAGAAGACATCAATGTTGCAGGTGAACTTATTTGCAGCCCTAAAGACCTGGGTATTGAAAAAAAGCAGATAACTAAGCTAATCAAACTGGCACAGAAAGGCAAAATACAGGAAATCAGAATAAAAGAAGGAATTCCATTTGTGCCAAGCTTCCTCATAAGCTTTGTGATAACATTAATATGGGGAAATCTTCTAGTGCTTCTGATATGAACTCCTCCACAACATAAATGTTAGGGTATCCTTC